>JBEANW010000001.1:0-2707 GCA_041165225.1 Cyanobacteriota bacterium
CCCCCAATCGATGGCGATCGCCTTTGATTTAAGAGAACTAACTTTTCGTCACCAAGCTGACGACAACTATAAAAGCGATCGCCTGGAAACTCCTGATAATTTTATTCCTGATTTCCTAAATCTCCAAAAACTCCTCCAGGGATTTAATCTGTCGATTTTTACCCAAGGGGGATACGAGGCGGATGATGTCTTAGGCACTATTGCCACCAGGGCAAGTGAGGCAGGATATCGGGTGAAGATTGTCACAGGCGATCGCGATTTATTCCAGATGGTAGATGACAACAAGGGAATTAGTGTTCTCTATTTGCACAATCAAACCTTTCGTAAAACCGCCCGCAGTTATACCGAATTCAACCGTGCTGAGGTAATCGAGAAGATGGGGGTAACTCCAGAACAAATCGTTGACTACAAGGCGCTGTGTGGGGATAAATCCGACTGTATTCCAGGAGTCAAAGGGATCGGGGAGAAAACAGCAGTGAAGCTGCTCAAAGAATTCCACACCCTAGCGGTCGTGTATGACAATTTAGACAACATCAAAGGAGCAAACCAGAAAAAACTGCTGGAGGGCAGAGAAAACGCCTTTCATTCTCAATTTTTAGCCCAGATTGAAATCGATGTGCCGATCGCCGTTAATTTAACCGACTGTGATTTAGTTGGCTTTGAACCACATCAAGTGTTGCCCCTACTAGAAGAATTAGAGTTAAAAAAAGCGCTTAAAAACCTGAACCAACTACAGAAAAAACTTGGGGGAGTAGGGGAAATCCCAGAGATTCAGGCGATCGCCTCTGATGCCAAAAATAATAGTAAAGCCAATAGTAATGGGCAATTATCTTTGTTTGACGATCCTGCCGTTGCTGATCTTGAAGCTAAAGCACCGAAAGAACTGGCAAAACCACTCTTCCAGCCTGAGTTAAATACCCAAATTATTGATACCCCAGAGAAACTCCAACAGCTAGTTAAAACCCTAAAGCTCCACACCGATCTCCAAAAGCCTGTGGCTTGGGATACCGAGACGACTGCTTTAGAAACTCATCTAGCCCAATTAGTGGGTATTGGCTGTTGCTGGGGCGATCGCGATCGCGATATTGCCTATCTTCCCCTGGCTCATGTAACAGGAACCCAGCTAGAGTCAAAAACTGTTTTACAAGCCCTCAAGCCGATCTTAGAAAGCGATCGCTATCCCAAAGCATTCCAAAATACCAAGTTTGATCGTCTGGTACTTCATCATCAGGGAATCAAGTTGGCAGGGGTAGTTTTTGACACGATGCTAGCCAGCTATGTCTTAGATCCAGAAAAAACGCATAATTTAGGAGATTTATCCGCACGGCATGGACTAGCAATTACAGCCAAAAGCTACAAAGATTTAGGTATCCCCAAAGGTAAAACCATTGCTGATTTAGACATTCCTGTGGTTGCGGATTATTGCGGATTAGATGCTTACGCAACTTACTATTTAGTCGGTAAGCTCAAAACTGAGTTAAGGGAATTCCCCGAACTAGAAAAGCTGTTAATAGATGTGGAACAACCCCTAGAAAGCGTCTTGGCAACGATGGAAAATACGGGCATTAAATTAGATACCAACTATTTACAGCAGTTTTCCCAACAACTAAATCAAGACTTGCAAAAGTTAGAACAAGACACCTATGAAGCAGCAGGGTCAGAATTTAACTTAAATTCCCCTAAGCAACTCAGTGTAATTTTATTTGAGAAGCTGGCACTAGATGTCAAAAAATCCCGCCGAACCAAAACAGGCTATTCCACCAATCAGCAGGTACTAGAAAAACTACGGGGAGATCATCCCGTAATTGACCATATGCTAGAGTATCGCACCCTAGCGAAGCTGAAATCCACCTACGTTGATGCCTTACCTGCTATGGTCAGAAAGTCCACTGGGAGACTCCATACCGACTTTAATCAATCAGTAGTTGCCACGGGCAGATTATCCTCTTCTAACCCCAACCTGCAAAACATTCCGATCCGCACTGAGTTTTCCCGCCAAATTCGTCAGGCATTTATTCCCCAAGAAGGTTGGTTACTGGTGGCTGCCGACTATTCCCAAATAGAACTGAGAATCCTGGCTCACCTTAGTCAAGAACCTGTCTTAGTCGATGCCTACCTTCAGGGTAAAGATGTTCATCGGGTAACGGCAAGATTGTTGTTTGAGAAAGCAGAAATTACCCCCGACGAGAGACGTTTGGGTAAGATTATTAACTTTGGTGTAATTTACGGCATGGGAGCGCAGAGATTTGCGCGGGAATCTGGTTTAAAAGCCAGTGTTGGCAAGCAATTTATTGAAAAATATCGCCAGCAATATGCCCAGGTATTTAACTACTTAGACAATGTAAAAAAACAAGCGATCGCCCAAGGCTATGTGCAGACAATTTTAGGCAGAAGGCGCTACGTTAATTTAGTTAGCGATAGTCTCAAATCCCTAAGAGGCAGTGATCCAGAAAAGATTAATTTAGCTAGTTTAGATTACAGCTATCTTGACGCAGAAACCCTCAGAGCAGCAGCGAATTCGCCGATCCAAGGTTCGAGCGCCGACATCATTAAAATTGCGATGATCAAGCTCCAGAAAATCTTACCAAACTATCAGGCAAGATTATTACTGCAAGTGCATGATGAATTAGTACTAGAAGTTCCCCCCGAAGAATGGCAAGAATTACAGCCGATTATCAAATCCATTATGGAAGAAGCTGTAGAGTTA
>JBEANW010000002.1:0-5584 GCA_041165225.1 Cyanobacteriota bacterium
AGTCATAAGCTCTAAGAGGTATATTTTAGCCTTGATTTTAGAATATATCAAAAGATCTTGAAAATAATTAAGAGTGTTTTCTCATCCCGTAACCTATGATCCTGGAATAATCTTTAGTAAATCTGTAATGCCTACATCTAGTTCCTGTTGACTAATTAAACTAGAAGCTTGCCCACGATGGTGAGTTTGATGGTTGAAAAGATGATAGATTAATTGTCCAAAGTTTTTATGATATAAATTACCTTTAGTATCAAAATATTGTTAAATTTTTTCATTTCCCAATTGTTGAGCTACTTGATAAAACTTCTGATTCATCCGCTGATTATATTGACTCATCAACTCTAATAGACATTTGTTTCTTGCTTCACAAACTTGACTTCTATAGAATGTCTAAGTTGTCTGATTACTTGACTTGACCAAAACGGCGATCGCGTTGCTGGAATGACACGATCGCTTGATCAAACTGTTCGCTGTCAAAATCAGGCCAGAGAGTATCCGTCACATAAATTTCGGTGTAAGCTAGCTGCCAGAGCAAGAAGTTACTCAAGCGCATTTCACCACTGGTGCGAATCAACAGATCAGGGTCGGGACTAGCAGCAGTATAAAGATGTTGAGAGATCGTTTGGTCATTGATGGAGTCGGCAGATAATTCTCCCTGCTGGACTTTGGCGGCGATCGCTTTACAGGCGTTAATCATTTCGTGACGACTACCGTAGTTAATTGCCACATTAAAAAATACTCCCTGGTTATGCTTGGTGCGCTCCATCGAGCGATACATTTCCTGCTGCAAGGAGGGGGGTAAGGGAGTCAAATCGCCGATAAAATTAATACAGACTTCTTCTGCTTCCATCTCCTTCAATTCTTTCTGCAACAGCCTTTCAAATAAACTCATCAAGAAGTTAACTTCCCCAGTGGGGCGACCCCAGTTTTCCGTTGAAAAGGCATAAGCAGTTAAAGTTTTCACCCCTAGATCTTTGCAGTAGCGCAACATTTCCTTGAGAGCATTCGCACCCCGCCGATGTCCTTCAACGCGGGGTAAACCTCTTTGTTTCGCCCAGCGACCATTACCATCCATAATTACAGCGACGTGTTTCGGTAATTGAGCTTGGTTAATTTCGGTTGATAAATTGGTTACTAGTTGAGCTGTCATAGAAATTATCTTAAAATTAGGGACGATTAAATTAAGCCAGGAAGTTGATGCTACTTAGACAATAGTTACTTCAGGGTGATGCTCTTCAGCATTATTATTCCCAAAATTGTTCTCAAAAAATTCTGAAGTTGCGCAGCATGAGTGTAAGTACTCTGGAGTTAATTGACCACTCCACTGCCACATCCGCTTTAAAGTCCAGATAAAAGTGTAAATCAATTCACCTCGATCCGAAACCGACCAAGACTGCCAATTTAAAACAGACATCATACGTTGAAATGTAGATTTGATATTACCTGGAGATTTAATCGTTGATTTATAGAATACAGGTAAGATAGTATGAATTTGGCTAAGAAGATAGCGAATTAACTGTTCTGCACCGTCGGGATAAAGCCACATTCCCATTCCCCAAAATTTCGCTAGATGATTGATTTCGTCCTGCAATAGTTCTCCTAAGACTTGTTGAACTGTACCTGTGGTATGGGACATTAGCCAGAGATATAAACAAGCTGCGCCATATTCTGTTACTACTCGGTGGAGTCCGTGTTGATATAAGTCTTGATAGGGATTTGTCCTGGTTTGGTAGCTTTTGGCAGTTATGTCTTGCGGTGTGATGGATTCTTTCCCCAGCATCTGATAGAGCTTCCCTAGGGCGGGGGTGTGCTGACGTTCTTCTTTTTCCCACAACCCCAGTTCAATAACTCTGCCATCTGCTGCCACGGTTCCCCCCACAAATCTCGCCATACTCGGATGTATTGGTTCGAGATACTGTCTGCTAGTTTGGGTATACCCTCGGATTGGAGCTTCCGTATCCAATGCACCTTTAAGAATAGACAAAAAAATATCCAGTTCAAGACCGATGACTTGTTCTGGATGGATATCTTGCCAATTAATATTTGACCATTTGCGGGGTTGTGGATGCCTAAATTGTTGAGACAAATCCTCCAGGCGATCGCTTAATTGTTCATAACTTAAATATTCATCAATTAAATAATTTATCCTGCCTTTGGTCTGGAAAAAATTCGGACGAAAACAAATTTCTCCCGCTAAATCTCTGGTGGGTTGATACATAAACTGATTTAAACTCCTTGCTTAAAACTGTGTTTTATTTGCTTGAGATACAGCTTAAGTAAATTCCCTTAGTTTGTCTGTCGGCGAAAGTCGGGAGTTTTTAAGTCGGAAAAAGTCGGAAAGCGAAGCCCCTTTACTTTTTCTTACTTTTTCCTCTGGTAAATTCTGGCGGGACGCAATTTTTTGGGTTTGCCTTTAACTTTACTAGCTCTATTTTTCAGCCTTTGCTTGCGATGAGAATTAATCCAATCACTTAAACTATGGCTCATGGCACCAATTTCCAAGCCGATCAACAAGGCTGTAGTTTCCCTGGGATATTGATCGAACAATAAATGTAGCTGTTCCCTCACAAAATCTTGCCAATTCCAGGTAAAGCCAAAACACAGTTGAGCGATCGCCACCCAAAAGATACTCAGCAAAAAAATAACCGTGAGCAGATATATCAGCCGCACACAAGTCCCTAGGATCAAGCCATGAGAAAACACTGAACGATGATGGAAGAATTTACGATAGGGTAGCCAAATACCGCGAATCGCCCCCCAGCGTTTATATTGCAGAGAATAAATATCCAAGTCGGGGCCAAACATCATCCCGCTAAATAGATATCCACTGGACAAACTTAAGGTTAACTCAGCGCTTTGAGTCGTGCCGTAGGTGATTCCCGCCACCCAAGGCAAGAGACAAATAGTAATGCGATCGTGGACGACTCCTGAAGGCATAATTCAGTGATCAGTAATCAAGCAACTTTTAAATATTTAGGTATGTTGCCAGGGTAAGAGACTTTTGCCTGATTGAACAGTGGGCAGTGGGATAGAATGTCATGCTGACGGATAGATTTTAGGTTAAAGAAAGGCAAAGAGTTTAATACTTTGGTAATCTGACTAAAGTGAAAGAATTCTTCTAAGGGATAATTGGGTAATGTCTGATTCGGCTGACGGTAATAGTTTAGATTGGTTACATCGAGGGACTAAGGAGATTTTTCCTGATCAACCAAATTCAGCAGATCCCGATGAAAATTTGAGTCAGCGGATTCTTCAAAGTGATCATCCCCTGAGAATTAAACTGGGTATCGACCCCACAGGCACAGATATTCATTTAGGTCACAGTATTCCCTTTCGTAAACTACGGGGGTTTCAAGATGCAGGACATACCGCAGTAGTTATTATTGGCGACTTTACTGCCCAAATTGGCGATCCGACGGGGAAGTCGGATGTACGTCGTCAGTTAACCCCTGAACAGGTGCAGGCTAATGCTCAAAGCTACCTCGATCAACTCAAACCGATCTTAGATTTTGATACTCCAGGACGCTTAGAAATTCGCTATAACTCTGAGTGGTTGAGTAAATTGAACTTGGCGCAAGTTCAGCAATTGCTTGCCACCATGACCGTTGGACAAATGTTGGCAAAAGAAGGTTTTGCCGAACGCTATAGTCAAGAAAAGCCGATTTTTCTTCACGAGTTTTTATATCCCTTGATGCAGGGATACGATTCCGTCGCCATCGAAGCGGACGTAGAATTGGGGGGTACTGACCAAAAGTTCAACATTGCCGTGGGACGAGATTTACAGCGACACTTCGGAAAAAAGACCCAGTTTGGTTTGCTGTTGCCGATCCTGTTGGGGACAGATGGAATCCAAAAGATGTCTAAGTCCTTAAATAATTACGTGGGACTCCAGGAGGATGCTCTATCCATGTACTCCAAACTGGAGAAAACCCCTGATGAATTGCTCCCAGACTACTTTGAACTTTTAACTAATATCAATCTCGCAGATATACCCGAAAACCCCAGAGAGGCGCAAAAATTACTGGCGATTGAAGTCGCTTCCCAATTTCATGGCAAAGAGGCTGCACTCCAGGCACAGCGTACCGCCGAACAGATCGTGCTTCAGGGGAATACCACAGGGGGAGATATTGCGGAATATTCTCTCTCAGCAGTGGAGTTTCCCGCCAAGCTATTCTATATTTTGGGGGCGAGTGGTCTGTGTCAAAGCGGTGGGGAAGGTCGCCGTCAGATGCAGGGGGGCGCAGTACGCTTAGAAGGCGATCGCCAGACGGATGTTAACCTAACCTTTGATTCTCCTGATGATCTGACAGGAAAAGTGTTACAAGTAGGCAAGAAAAAGTTTATTCGCTTGGTTTCCTAGAAGTTATTGATTGAGTGAGTATTTGTTAGTGGTGAAGGTTGATTTGGGGCGATCGCGTTGGAGGCTATGGATAACGGCGATGTTATCAATGGTTTTGTTTGAGCTTGGGTTAAATCTCCTTCATCGAGCTGATGCTACACCCCTGCTAGTTGCCAATGAATCAGCAGCCAAACCGTCCCAGACAAGCTTTACTTGTCCGAATCAGCTTCCAGAATTAACCGCCTTACTACTAAGAGATTTACCCGCCTATAGCAATCGCATCATCCAACGAACTCAAGACCTAAATCAAGCAACGGGGAATGAAAACTACATTATTACTGCTAGCAAAGCTGAATTTGAGCCTTTGGATTTGCCTCGTCTGTCCTATGATCAATCTAAGCACATTGGCGATCGCGTAGCCCGAAGCGAAGCTAGTCCTTTAGGATACCCGAAAGGTAATCGCCAACCAGAACAAGTTTTCTTTACAGTCTTAGAAAGGCAGTATATCCAAGGCAAAATAGTAGACACCCAAACTTATCACTGGCTATTTTTGACTTTGACCCATAGTGGTTGGCGGACGGTGATGTTATTTTCTCGCTTTGGCAACTCTCAAGAAGGTGGACTGCCGACCCCTCCCAAAGAAACTACTAACGGTATTATTGGTCGTGGTGTTCAATTATGGCTCCGAGACTGTCGGGCTGGCACAGTTAGTATGAGACAGGGATTTTAATCCTTGGCGATCGCTATTTATTCACCTTAAATAAAGTGGGATTGCCATTAGCTATACCGTCGTAAACAACTAAAATTTCGTAAGCAGAATTAGTTTCTTCAATAACTGTCATACCTTCTGCTTTAGCGTCAGGAGGTGCAGGAATTTCAGCTAATAATTTGGGAGTTGTTAGTTGCTTATCCGTTCCAGGTATATTATCTTTGCCATCCCATAAATAAAGTTGGTAAGGACTATTGCCATCCCCACCAGCACCAGCCAGAACCAAAAATCCCTTGTCTACTGCGGTTAAATCCCGTATACCATTTCCGTTTAGATTTACATAACTGATTTGATAGGAATTTTCCTGGTTAATATCTTCAAACTTGACAACTAATACTGGCACATAATTATCTCGTAAAATTGGACTTCTAAAACCCAGATAAAGTTTATCTTCTTTAACGGCAATCCCCTCTATATCGATCCCATTTTCTTTGCTAGGGATTCTGATAAATGTTTTCAAGATTTTATTGTTTTTA
>JBEANW010000003.1:0-15719 GCA_041165225.1 Cyanobacteriota bacterium
GGAGTTGAATTTCGCCTAACCCCGCCAGAGCCTTAGCTTCCCCAAGGCGATCGCCCTGACTAGTTGCCCAGTCTAAAGCTCGTTCTAAATAGTCGATCGCTAAAGGATATTTTTGCTTTTGACTGTAGTAATAACCCAAGTTGATATAGGTAATCACTCGCCCCACACCACCAGAATTTGAGAGAGTTCCTTCAGCAGTTTGGAAATATTCCAGGGCGCGATTATTTAAACCCAGATCCGATGCCAATAGCCCTAAATTATTAAGGACAAATACCTGTCTGCTCCAAGCTCCAACACTCCGCAGATCATTAAACGCCAGTTGATAATATTTTAATGCCTGTTTTTTATCCCCCTGAAATTGGTAGACTTTACCCAGGTTTTCTAGAGTTTTAGCTTTGCCCAAGACATCTCCTGGAGTGTTGGCTACCCCTGCTGCCTGTTCAAAAGTCCCTTGCGCTTCCGTAACTTGACCAATTTCTAATTGAATTGAACCCAAGGTGTTTAAAGCTCTTCGACGCAATTCAGGACTGACTGTAACGTGCAGAACTTGAGCTACATTTTGCGACCCCTGTTGATACAAACCCTGATGGAAAGATACCTCTCCCAGAGCAATAAGTCCCTCATTTAACTCCTGTTCCCCCAGACGATCCCTAGAACCATAAACTCTTAATTCATGTACCCCAATATTCAAGTAGCTAAGAGCCTCCCGATAATCCCCCAACTCCACCGCAATTAAACCCAACAAAGTTTTTTCCCGACCATCATGAGGATGACTATAGTTATTCAGTTGCGTTGCTAGCCTGAGTTTATTCTGAGCCTGTTGATAGTTGCCCGATTTATAGTCGATTCTGGCTAATTCCACCTGGCAATTGTATTGTCCCCCTTGGTCATTCAGAGCTTGATAGGTTCTCAATGCCTGGTCAAGTTTAGCTTGGGCAACTAACAGACTACCAAAATTCATCATTTCTCTGGCTGCTTGATAATCCTGCTCCGCCTGGGGCAGACTTTGAGCAACAGGTTGCGCCCTTGCCTGGGGAGGATTAAACCCCGCTCCCACAGTGAAACAAGAGAGAGATAAGCACCAGAGTAATAGACCTTGAGGCAAATTTGGCGATCGCATAAGGAATTTTTCTTGAAGGAATACCCTACTTTCATAGCCTCTGAAGACAAATTTGCGAAACGGTATCCTTATCTAGAAGGCGGATCAAAACAGCATGTAGTTTCAGTATTATTCCGCAGCACTGGCAGGTAAAGACCAAATTTGACTAGCGCCATCGGTAACAGCATAAGGGCCAGAAATCAGCGCCCGACGGAAGGCTACGGTTTGCAGATCAAAAATCTCATCTACCCCAGATTTGAATTCCAACAAGCTGATCATTTGCCGAGTTTGTAAATCCACCACAGCCACACCACACTTGAGTTGATCAAAGCGATCGCTAATCGGTAAATTACCAAAAGTAGCAGTTTCACGAATCTTGGACAGACCCACCAAAGCATATTTACCAATGATTGCCAAACCACGAGTATAGCCAGGCAAAGTCACGATCATTTCCTGTTTACCAGAGATCGGATCTATGGTAATTAGTTCTCCCTGACCCGAATTAAGTACCCATAAAAGACCTCGAACCATCCTAGGAGAATGAGGCATGGATAAACCTTCGGTGATGACTTTGCCCCCAGGCACTTCTAAGATGCAGCCTCCCCTAGCCTTGTTTTCTCGCCAACCCCCTGGAGTATCCGTCTGACCTAAAACCGTGACATATTTAGGCATCCCCTTGACTATTGCCATGCCGTTGAGGTGACAACGATCTTCAGGAGCGATCGCACTAATAAACGGAGGCCGCCACTGGGGAAGAAAATTATAGTTATTACTCAGGGTGCAAAGACAAGAAAATCGCGTATTGACGATCCATAATTCTTGACCTCCCCAGGCTAAATCATGAATCGAAATATCCCCTGTATACTGTCCACTTTTGGTCAGAAAACAAGCATCATGACTCCCCGCAGGTTCAATCTGTACCGCTAGATCAGGATCATTTTTGAGAAAATAGACCCAATCTTTCCCACCAACCGCCATCCGCGTCTTGTTAACCGCTATTCCCATTGCCCGTTCAAAGTTATGAAAAGCAATATCCAGGGTGCGATCTTTAACCGTAACAACCCCTAATTTACCCGCTTGATAAGTAGAGAACAAGAGGGAAATCTGAAGATGTTGCAGAATCTCCCCTAGATTATTACTGTATTCATAACTCACTTCTCGCAAGTTAGACGGCGCTTCAGTATTGTCCTGATGAGCTGAGGAAACCATTATTGTTAGTTCTGGCGTTGTTAAATAGCAATGATGCTTATTTTATAATCTCAGTAATCAGTATTCAAATAAAGGGCTTGATCAGCTTACGAGCGATCGCCAAATCTAAAATTAACCGAGCGATCGCAAAACACACAATACTCTGTAAGACTAAACCCCCTATAGACAATAACTTAGATAAATCTAATAAAGCTAAATTCTTTTCCACTAAAGCCAATCCGCGAACTAAACCAAACGCCAATACCGCGCCATCATTAAGATGAGAATTGCGATCGCTCCGAATTACATAGCGATAGGTCACACCAAACAAAAACCCACTCACGGTGCCAATAGCTAAGGAGATCCCCCATGACCAGTCCAGGGTAATGGTCTCAGTCTTCAGTTCTGGAAGAAAATCTAGCACCACTCCTTGAGTCATTTCTTGCGCCACAAAAAATACTAGTTCAGCAACGGTAAATGCTCCCGCACCGAAGATTCCCGCCTTAACAGATTCGATTCTTTCCGCAACTAAACTAGGCACAATTTACAACCAAATTTACAACCACAAGATACCGCTTAAGAAGTATGATAGGGTTTATAGTTGCCGAATTAAATAGATATTTCAAAATAGAGATACAAAGCATGGATATTTTAACTTTAGGCTGGGTCACAATCTTAGCTTTATTTTCCTGGTCGATCGCAATGGTTGTCTGGGGTCGTAACGGATTTTAGTCGTGGAAACCAATCAATTACTAAATACTTTATTTCTAGTAGCTGTAGGCATTCTAGGGTTACTGAGTTTAGGAGTTAGCTATCTTTCGGTAGTCAAATGGCGCGATCGCCGCCGTCAAGGACAGGATAAACGAGGCGGTGTTTAGCCGTGTCTGCACATCGTAGATAGCTTAACAAAAAGCAATACTTGTCACAGCGGGGATACTATTTTTAGTGTCCCTATTGTTTTTTATTAAAAGTGTATTTGATTTAGAAACAATGTATTATTTTGCCCATAGTTGGGTAAGTAGAACAACAACAAATGACTAAACTCTGATGATAAGTCATTGAAAACTAAGACATAAGCTAGAATCAACAAACATGAGTTTAGAATTTGAATGGGATGAAAGTAAAGCGGAACTCAATCTCAAAAAACATGGTATTAATTTTGAGTCAGCTAGTTCGGTTTTTAATGATCCTCTAGCATTTATTTTTGATGACAAATGGCATTCTTTTGATGAACTGAGAGAAATTATTATTGGACATGATCTCATTTATCGCATTTTGCTGGTTTGTTTTACCGAAAGAAATAATCGCATCCGTATTATCAGCGCTCGTTTAGCAACTAAAACAGAACGTCAAGATTATGAACAACAGTCAGGATTTTAATCGCGATCACAATCAAAATCTTGAGGAAGATTTACTTCCCGAATATAAGTTTGATTACAGTGAAGCGCGTCCTAATCGTTTTGCAGTATCCCCAAGTAAAATTGTTACGGTGGAATTGGAATCAGATGTTGCCGAAGTGTTTAAATCTTCTAAAGATGTGAATAATGCTTTGAGAGCCATAATATCTATCATGCCTAAAAGATGATGGGGCAAATTCCTGTTAGCAATTCTATATATCAATACAATTCAAATAGCGATTCATTTTCCTTGTAAAGCTGCAATCTGAGCCTCGGCTTTATTTAAAGATTCGTACCATTCTTGTTCTGGATCGCTATCGGCGACTATGCCTGCGCCAACTTGTCCATAAACTTGGGCGATGTCGCTATCAGCAGATTTCACATAGAGCAAAGTCCGAATCAGAATATTTAAATCTAAATTTCCTCGTTGGTCGAGAAAGCCACAGGAACCATAAAATAAACTACGGCGCACTGGTTCTAATTCCTCGATCAGTTCCATGCAACGCACTTTAGGACAACCTGTAATGGTGCCACCAGGAAACACGCTTTTAAGCAAATCGATCCCATCGCGATCGCTATTTAAAATTCCTTTAACGTTACTGACCAAATGCATTACATGGCTATAGCGTTCGATCACCAATAATTCGTCTACCTCTACCGAACCCCACTGACATACCCGTCCTAGATCATTCCGTTCTAAGTCTACCAGCATAATATGTTCCGCTCTTTCTTTGGTATTAGCCAATAATTCTGCTGCCAAAGCGCGATCGCTTGCTGGATCTGCCCCTCTTCTTCTCGTCCCTGCAATGGGTCTAGTTTGAGCAATATTGCCCTCTAACTGCACTAATCGTTCAGGAGAACAACTGATCACATCTCCCCAAGGCGAGCGCCAATAACTGGCAAAAGGAGAAGGATTAATTGCCTGGAGTTGCTGATAGATCCACCAACTATCTCTAGTGGTATTGGTTTGAAATCTTAGGGATAAATTAGCCTGGAAAATATCCCCTGCTTGTATATGCTGTTTTCCTTGGCGAACCGCGTCTTGATACTGTTGCTGATCTGTTAAAAAAGTAATCTTTGATGTGGTGGGGGTATTTGGCACAATTTCTGGAGGGAAGCTCGATCCTGCAACCTTAGCTTCCAATTGATCTAACTGCTCAAAATCAACCGCAGCTAACCATAAAGTTTGGGCTACATGGTCTAAGACAGCAAAACAATCTGGCTCATACCAATAGGCGACGGGAAAGGGTAAAGTATCCTGATTTAGTTTGGGTAATTTTTCAATCTCCCAAGCCAGATCATAACCCAGCCAACCCAGCCAGCCACCAGTAAAGGGTAAGTGAGCCACCGCAGCATTATCCCTAGTAGGTTGCTGGAGTAGTGACCTTAAAAAAGGTAGTATTTCACCAATTTTCGGTGTCCATAATTGAGGTTCTCCTTCTTTCCTGCGAGGCGCACCAGCGCAGATAGAATAGCGAGACAACTGAGGTTGTGCTAAGTTTTCAATTACTGGACTTTCCAGTAGAGTAGCCACCGTATCCTCCAGAAACAGCGCAGCAAAAACTTCCGAAGCAGTTCGATGATTAAGAGATAGCGATCGCCATTGCCACATTTTTACAGGCTGATTTATTTTTTGAATAACCATGAATGAGATTAAACAGCGATCGACACGTTAAAGTTTTAGCTGGGTTTCTATACTCTCGCTATAGGTTTCGTAAGGTTTACTGCCAAATAAACTCTCTACCAGTTCGCCATCGCGAAATATCAAGACTGCTGGAATACTTCTAATACCGTATTTTTTAGCATTATCTTTGTTCTCATCAATATCAATTTTAACGACAGTAGCGCGATCGCCATACTCTGTAGCCAACTTATCCATCAGAGGGGCAACCATCTTACAAGGACCACACCAACTAGCAGTATAGTCAGCAACTACCAACTTTTGTTCCCCTAGCAATTGATTAAACTCACTTTCGTTGACATAATTCGCCTTGGCTTCAGAAGTCATTTTGATCTCCATAAATAAAATAAATCGTTCGAGTCTACCATCAAACTGGGTCGAAGCCAGTTTATACTGATTTGGCGACTTCTAAACCAAGATATTTAAGTAATCGATCAAAATCAAAATTTTGCTTAATCAGGCGTTTAATTTGGCGTACTTTCATATCTTCTTGAAGCGGAACTTTGCCGAATGCGCCATCTACCACCTCAACGGTAGTTAAAGTATCCGTATCTACAGACAATACAGGAATTTCCAAGCTTTCCGCCCGCTCAATAATTATTGCTTTTGGGGGAATGCGACCAGTGAGAATCAGACAGTGGGTGGAGGTTTCTAAGGCTGCCATTTGCAATTCAGTGCGATCTCCTCCTGTTACCACCGCCATGTTTTCTCGTTGGCGAAAATATCCTAGAGCCGAATTAACGTTCATTGCCCCAATACTAAGGCTTTCTACCATCCAGTCTAAATGTTCGGCACAACATAGAACTTCGGCATTAAGGCGCTTGGCAATCTCCTTGACACTAACGCTATTCAGAATTCGATCCTTGGGAATCATGCCCAAAACAGGAATTTGCTGATTTTCTAAATAAAGTTTGATTGTCTCCGAAGCAGTGCTAAATTCTTCGGGTGGAACATCGTTGATGATCACCCCCAACAAGCGATCGCCTAGAAATTTTTTAGCTGATAATAAACTGCCCACCAAAAGTTGTGGCTGGTAGCGAGTGACTAGCAAAATTGAGGCATCAACTAGTTCGGCAATTTCTGGCACAGAAAGATTGAAAATACTACCTTCCCAAAGATTGCTAGAGCCTTCGAGAAAAATTAAATCCCCCTCAATTTGCCCAACATACTCTCGCACCGCCTCACTATAGTCTTGGCAATCTTCTCCTCGTAATCGGCGATTGATCATCTGCTGATCCACAAGCAGCAAAGGTGGCTTTACTTGATTGTCAGACAAACCCAAAGCTGTCGCTAAAAATTTGGCATCTTCTGCTAGTGCGGGGTCTGCTAAATTTTCTCGAAAATCGATTGCCAAGGGTTGACCATAGCCAATTGCAATATCTTTTGCTTCGGCTAAATAGCTCAAACCGAGAATAGTCGCCGATTTACCACAGTAGGCTTCGGTAGAAGCTATTAGAAGATATTTAGCAGATGTAGCCACGCCTCGCTCCTTGTTGATATTGTGTTTATTTGATTCTATTCAAAGCGCAGCAGTTTGCGGTAAAAACTTTGAGTAAAATCAGTTTTCTTTGAACGCTTAAAATTCATGATGACATCAATTAGGTAATCAATAAACTCTGAGTTAGACAAATTTACTTCGTAGCTTAGTTCTGCTTGTCCATCAAATTGTAAACGACAGCGAGTTAACTCTGAAGGTAATTTCGATACGTGCCAACTAGCAACAAACGGAATACTCTCTCCACCTTCTATTTGGCGTTCCCCTTCTAAAGATGCCCCTCGATATAAAGCGATCGCATGAGGTAGCCAACTATGTTTGTTTTTTGAGTAATAGGGTACGTAAATAATGACATCTGCTTGACTGGCTGGCTTGATTTGTTCAATGGTAGACATAGATAAAAACCAATAGTAGTGTTGATTTGATTTTCCGAGGCTTTCTCGCTAGCTCGACTGTCTACTTTATAACATCAGTTTTTTCAGACAACCTCTCTCTTAGAGAGATCAGCAATTCAGACGCATTCTAAAAAAAGCCCCCCGTTGCTGGATTGAGGTACGATTCATCAGAAATGCGATCGTTTACAGCCAAGTTTATAGGTCTTGCCCTAAAGGATGTGCCCTAAAGGACTAGCTCCGCGTCGCATACGATTTGGTCGCCGTCTGGGATAAAACCTGGATAAACACTTGTTCAATCCCTTTTAAGGGGCAAGTTGGAGTATTTGGGCTGAAATTGCCATACTTTCCTCATACAGCATTTCTCGACCCCAGCGTTGGAGTTGTTGACCCAGTAAATCTTCACTTTTCTGGTCAAATAAAGGCGTTACCTGTTCAATATAACAAGCTTGTGCGCCCCCTCCTGCTTCCATCCGCATACAGCCCGTAGTACTAGAGCAGAGAACAGTACAGCAATCCGCATCCTCATTGGTGGAGGTTAAGCGTAAACTGACTAAATCTCCTGGAATATCGCCCCAGTCGTTAGTAGGCAGCCCTGCTAATTCCGCTTCAATGGTACGCTGCTGCTCATCGGTAAACTTAACCCGACGAATATCATAGTCGCCTCCTTCAAGACTATATTCCACGGGAGTCCACTTGAGGCGACTGGCGAGCCAACCCAGAAACATTAATGCCTGAGACTGATTACCCTGTTCATAGTCAATGGTCACACGGTCTACTTCGTAAATTGCTGATCGCCTTTCTGGGGGGTCAAAAGCGGCGGCGGTCAATTCTTGCCAGGGTGCTAATCTGCGCCAGTTAATATCTGCCAAAGTATTGTCCTGCTTGAGCAATTCTGCCAGAGCTTGGAGATCTGTTTCTGGTTCCATAAAGCTACTGGAATCAAAAATTACCGTATCACTGGAGGCAATGAGACGCTTGAATAGGGGTAAGTCAGGAGTGGGAGTTGCTTTCCACCAAATAAACTTCGGCAGATCAGCGATCGCCAATTGGGCAATAATCCCACCAATGCGATCTAAGGCATCAGCAGTACCGCTTAGAGTAATATACTCACAGCAGATTAAAGTATTTTGGCTTTGTTTATTAATGGGGCAATAGGCGGATACCTGAGCCTTCACCCCCAGATCGTCCCCTAGGATCGGACACAGGGTAATAATTCGGCAGGGGTTAGAAGCAGCAATCACATCGGCAGTAATCCCTTCTGAATCAGGAGTATAGCTGACGGCGGCAGTTTTATTTTCAGGACTTAATTGATCTTTTGCCTTCGCTTGCACGAATTCCGCTTGTAGTCTAGTCCGCAGTGTCTCGTTGGATTTACCTGTGGCATTCATGCCGTAATCTTTCTGGGCAGCCTTGATGGCAGCACTGGTTCGAGGGCCTGCAATACCGTCAATCGGGCCAGTATAAAACCCCAAAGAAGCTAGTAACTGTTGCGTACCATCAGGCTCGTAGACAATGAGACTAAAAGTGGCGGCTCGGGTGACGGCGGCACTATCTTCGTCTGTACCTTGACTTTGCCAAAGCGATCGCAATTCCGCTTCAATCTCATCAATGGATACGTCTTTTGGTGCTTGTAAGGAAACTATCGGAGAAACCATAGTAGTTCGGAGTTAGTAGTTCGTAGTTATTAAAGTCTGCGCCAGCGACGGCGATCTCGATTAATCATCATTTCTGCTGCCGATGGTTGCCAAGTCCCTGCTTCATATTGAGGCATCAGGCTAGGATCGCTGGGAGACTCCCAAGTATTAATTAACGGCATCACGATATCCCAAGCTGCTTCCACTTCGTCCGCACGGGTAAAGAGGGTTTGATCCCCCAACATGCAGTCTAGTAACAGACGATGATAGGCATCGGCTGTCTCCATCCCAAAAGATGAGCCATAGCTAAAGTCCATATTGACCGTCCTAGTTCTTAGATCTGGTCCTGGTGTTTTGGCTTCAAACTTGAGGGATATGCCCTCATTAGGCTGAATCCGCATAGTTAAAACATTGGGACTGGTCTGTTGGGCTGCGGATTGAAAAATTAATAATGGTACTTCCCGAAAATGAATCGAAATCTCACTGACTTTCTTGGGCATCCGCTTTCCTGTACGGAGATAAAAAGGAACACCTTTCCAACGCCAATTATCTATTTCTAGCTTCAGGGCGACGAAAGTGGGGGTAGTAGATTCAGGATTAACTCCCTCTTCTTGGCGATAACCCTTCACTGGTTGACCTTTCATCCAGCCTTCGGAATATTGCGCTCGAATTGCTGACTGCTCTAGGTTATTGGCATCGGCAATATGGGTTGCCTGTAAAACCTTGGTTTTCTCATTACGAATACTATCCGCATCTAGAGAATTAGGTGCTTCCATTGCCGTAATCGCAAAGAGTTGCATCAAATGGTTTTGCAACATATCCCGCATTGCCCCAGAGGTTTCATAGTATCCTGCTCGTTCCTCGACCCCAACGGTTTCCGCCACGGTAATCTGCACATGATCGACAAACTGACGATTCCACAAAGGTTCAAAGATGGCATTGCCAAAGCGAAATACTAAAATGTTTTGAACCGTTTCTTTGCCCAGATAGTGATCGATGCGATATACCTGTTCTTCCTTACATACCCGCTGCACCGCACGATTGAGGGATTTAGCCGAACTCAAGTCTTTCCCAAAAGGCTTCTCAATCACAATGCGACTTTTCAGGGGATCATCTAGCATTCCTGCTGCACCAAGCTCTTTCAAGGCTGGTTTAAAGAAATTGGGGGATACTGCCAAGTAGAAAATACGGTTGCCCCTAGTTCCCCGTTTGCCATCTAATTCCGCCAGAAAGTTCTTTAACTTCTCATAACTTGCCGCTTCATCCATATTGCCTGAACAATAGAAAATCCCCTGAGCAAAATCATTCCACAGTTCTTCATTCCCAACACCGTTACCAAATTCTTCGATGCCATCTTTCAGATGTTGGCGAAAATAGTCATGATCCCAATCTCGGCGAGCAACCCCCACAATCGTCATTTCTGGTGGCAGACGACGCTCGCGCCTAATTTGATAAATTGCAGGAATCAACTTTCTTTGGGTGAGATCCCCTGATGCCCCAAAAATAACGATAATTGCAGGATCGGCGGTGCGTGCCTGCTGTAACCCCACTCGTAGCGGATTTTCTAAGATTGCAACCATATTTTAACGAGAAATTAATGAGAATTTATTTAGAAGTTTGGTTCTTATAGCTAGGGCGAAGCCTTTATACTGCTGCCAACTGCTCAACTTTGGATTCGAGGGATGACATTAGAGATTCAAAAGGCTTGATAAATTTATCGATTCCTTCCTCCAGCAGTGCATCCATTACCAGATCCAAATCAATATCCACCGCAGGGTCTTTTAAACCCTCAATAACTTGATAGGCTGCATCAAGATTGCTTTCGATGCGATTGGCGGGATCACAGTGATCGACACAGGCATCAATGGTATCAGGGGGTAAAGTATTGACGGTATCTTGCCCCACTAATTCATCGACATACATCACATCGCTGTATTCAGGGTTTTTCGTTCCCGTGCTAGCCCAAAGTAATCTCTGAACCTTTGCTCCTTTGGCTACTAGTGCATCCCAGCGATCGCCACTAAAAATTTCTTTATATTTCTGGTAAGCAACTTTGGCATTGGCGATCGCAATCTTACCTTTTATCGCCTCTAATTTCGCCTGGTCATCCCCCTCCGCCGAGGTTAATTTACGGTCAATCTGGTCGTCGATCATCACATCAATGCGACTGAGGAAGAAACTAGCTACCGAAGCTACTTTACTGATATCCTCCCCTGTGGCTGCCCGTTTTTCTAAACCGCGAATATATGCCCAGGCGGTATCAATATAACTTTGGACGGAAAACAGTAGAGTCACGTTGACGCTCATGCCTTCCGAGATCACCTGTTCCACAGCGGGCAAACCTTCCGTCGTGCCAGGAATTTTGATCATCAAATTAGGGCGGTCAATTGTTTGATAATAACGTCGGGCTTCGGCGATCGTACTGGCGGTATTTTTCGCTAAATTAGGAGGCACTTCAACGCTCACATAGCCATCTAAACCATCACTAGCTTCATAGACAGGCAGGAAGATATCACAAGCATTGCGGATATCTGTAAAGATCAAATTCTCGTAGATTTCTGGTACTGACTTATGAGCTTTAATGCCTGAGACGATCGCCTGGTCATAGATTTTATTGCCAGCGATCGCTTTTTCAAAGATAGCAGGATTGGAAGTAATCCCCCGAATCCCTTGGTCGCTAATGGACTGTTTTAACGCGCCTGATTCAATTAAATCCCGACTCAGATTATCCAGCCAGATACTCTGACCATATTGATTTTCGATCTCTAAAATTGGGTTGCTACTAACCATATAAATCCTCTAATACTTCTAATTAAACTAAAGCTTTCTCTTCCGCATCATGACGCGCTCTTTCTTGGATAAAAGACTCTACTAGCTGCACATCTTTGGTGCTGCCAATGACCAAGGGGGTTCTTTGATGCAGCTCCTGGGGAACATAGCTCAACAGTCTTTGTATGCCAGTGCTAGCTGCTCCACCCGCCTGTTCCGCCAAAAACGCCAAGGGGGCAGATTCGTATAACAATCTCAACTTTCCTTCAGGCTTCTCTACCGTACCTGGATAGAGAAATACCCCACCCTCCAACAAAATGCGGTGGAAATCCCCCACTAGTGCGCCACTGTAGCGAGCGGTATAACCTTCATGACGATGAACGTAGCGAATATAATCGCGAATGGATTCATCCCACTGCCAATAGTTACCTTCGTTCAAGCTATAGACAGGGCCATGATTGGGGATCGTAATATTTTCTTCCGCTAAAATAAATTCCCCTAAGCTGGGGTCAAGAACAAAGGAATGAACTCCTTTTCCCACGGTGTACACCAGCACTGTAGAAGGGCCATAGAGAATGTAACCCGCGCCAATTTGGCGATCGCCATTCTGCAATAAATCCGCTGCTTTTTCGTCGAGGTCATTACCTTCCTGTTGACGCAGAGAAAAAATTGAACCCACGTTGAGATTAATATCCACATTGGAAGAACCATCGATGGGATCATAAAGCAGCGTATAACGCCCAATCGGACAATTTTCGGGAATATAATAAGGTTTTTCCATCTCTTCCGATGCCAAACGACAAACTAAGCCACTTTGCTTAAAGACAGAGATAAAGACATCATTGGCATAGATGTCCATCTTCTTGACAGATTCCCCCTGAACATTGACTTCTCCTGTAAAACCCAATGTCCCCGCCATTAAACCTGCTCGACTTAAGCGACGACTCACCAATTTCGCTGCCAAGGCAATACGATTCATAATCGCGCTAATATCCTGGGCTTGAGCAGTAAAGTCGGCAAACTGCTGAAGCACATGCTGGGATAGAGTCTGACAATCTCTATCTAGGCTGTATTCTGGAATGACAGCTTGGTCTAAATTGTCCATGAGATTAACTTCCCTAAGCCTATATTTCTTACTTTTGATGTGGATTAGCTTCGTTCAAATTAGCTGATTGTAAGCTCTAAGCTCTAAGCTCTAGGATTTCTCAAACTAAGAGAAAAGAGTTCATTTTCCTGAGTTCATTCAAGCACGAAGTAAAATTACAAAATGTTACTTTAACTGCTTAAAACTCTATTGATCCATCTTAGAAAGGGAACTTTCATCACCGCCAGAACCTTAAGACTAGCTTCAGATTGCCTACAGATTTTTTAGTTCTTAGTGGCTAGTTGCTCCCACGTTGCGCCTATCAAGCCGACAGAAGAGTTAATCAATCTTAATCGACTGTGGGCGATCGCTCTTGTTTGCTGCTGAAGAATTTTGAGAATTATTGCTGGCGACATCATACCCCTGCTTTTCTAACCATTGAGACAAGGGTTCTTCATTGAGATTCAGGTGTAAAACTCCTGAAACAAAACCGCTAGCAAAAGCCACAGGCTGCTGGATTAGTCTTTGCAAGGCGGGGGCTAACTCAGTTAAAAACATAAAATCAAGTACTATTTACGATTGAAGTCTGTACTAAAAATTCTAGCGCGAAGTTTCGTTGCGGGGGTTAGATGCGGCTAAAGCCTTTCTCCCGTTGAGAAAACTTCGGATGGACTAGCGACTAAAAACTAAAGACTAAAAAAAATGACCAATAACGACCGTACCGAAAAAGATTCAATGGGAGAAAAACAGATTCCCGCTGATGTTTACTATGGGATTCAAACTTTAAGAGCAACGGAAAATTTTCCCATCAGCGGAATAAAACCCCTGGCGACTTATGTTGATGCCTGTGTTTTGATCAAAAAGGCCACGGCGATCGCCAATGGAGAATTAAACTGTATTAGTCAGGATATCAGTCAGGCAATTGTCCAGGCTGCGGATGAAGTTTTAAATGGTAAGCTGCGGGATCAGTTTGTGGTGGATGTCTATCAGGCAGGGGCGGGGACTTCCCACCACATGAACGTCAATGAAGTGTTGGCAAATCGCGCTTTGGAAATTCTGGGGGACGAAAAAGGTAACTATCAAAGGGTTAGCCCCAATGACCATGTAAATTACGGACAGTCTACTAATGATGTGATTCCCACGGCTATTCGGGTTGGCGCTTTACTGGCTTTAGATCGCACTCTGTACCCTGCTTTAGCTAAGGCGATCGCTGCTTTGGCGCAAAAAGCCACAGAATTCCAAGATATCGTTAAATCTGGTCGCACCCATATGCAGGATGCCGTCCCTGTACGTTTAGGAGAGGGATTTAGAGCTTGGGAGATAATTTTAACTGAGCATCTTCAGCGAATTAAACTTGCTGCTACTGACTTACATAAATTAGGTTTAGGGGGCAGCGCCACAGGGACAGGACTTAATACCCACCCCCAATATCGTCAGCGAGTGGCTCAACTGTTAGGAGAATTGATCCAGCAGCCCTTACAGCCCGCACCCCACCTGATGGCAGCCATGCAGAGCATGAGTCCCTTTGTTAATGTTTCAGGTAGTTTACGGAACTTAGCCCAGGATTTAGTCAAAATCTCCCACGATCTGCGACTAATGGATTCAGGACCCAAAACAGGTTTCAAAGAAATTCAACTCCCCGCCGTCCAGCCAGGGTCTTCCATCATGCCAGGGAAATATAACCCCGTGATGGCGGAAATGACTTCGATGGTTTGCTTTCAGGTGATGGGCTACGATACAGCGATCGCTTTTGCTGCTCAAGCAGGACAGCTTGAATTAAACGTAATGATGCCACTGATTGCCTACGATCTGATTCACAGTATCGAAATCCTGGGCAACACCATCGATAGCCTTAGTCAACGTTGTTTAACAGGAATTAGCGCCCGTGGCGATCGCTGTTTGGCCTATGCTGAAAGTAGTCTTGCTTTAGTAACTGCCCTCAATCCCCAGATTGGCTATCTCAAAGCGGCAGATGTGGCGAAGAAGTCTCTGGAAACAGGTAAATCCCTAAGAGAGATCGTCCTCGAAGAAGGATTGATGAGCGAAGAGCAACTGGCAGAGGTTCTGGATTTGTCAAAAATGAGCCAGATTCCTGAGTAATTCAACCGCTTCTAGGTTGAAAATCACAGCTTTTATCGTTAATAGCTAGAGTGAGATAATAAAATCGAAAGGGAAGCCTCCTGACGGTCATCTAGAAGCTTCCCTAAGTCAAAACTTACTCATAGTATACTAATGGCAACCAAACAAAGTACAGATCTAAAAGAACTCAAAACTCTGATTAGCGATCGCTTTGATCAACTCGATGGTAAGGTTGAAAAGTTAACTGAAAAAGTAGACTCAATCGATAAAAGGCTGATAGTGGTGGAAACCAAAGTAGATTCAACGGAGAAACGATTGGGTACTGTAGAGAGTAAATTACCTGACATTTCAGAAAAGTTTGGCGAACTAAAAAACTGGAGGGGCTGTCGCCTGAATCGCATTCAGGCGTTTATAAGCCCCGTGAGACAAATAGCATTTATTATTATTGCTGCTGTAATAGGCTGGTTTGCTAGAAGCACTAGGTTTTAGATCATCTCTCGATTTGATAACGCGATCGCTTTTTCGTCTCTATACATAAAAGATGCGATCGCATCTCGTAGGTGCAGCTAAAATTATAATTACAATTAGAAACTTGCTAAAATAAATAAATGTTAAAAACATTGATAGCAACTGTGCGCCAAGGAAAAATCGAAATGTCGAATGAATTAGAACTTCCTGAAGGAACAAGAGTTTTAGTTACAGTTTTACCCGATCAAGAAACAGAATTTTGGAGTAAAACTAGCCAAGTTTCTCTAGATAAAGTTTGGCATAATTCAGAGGATGATATCTATGCCGAACTACTTAAAGAATGATGTTATCTTAGTTCGTTATCCTTTTTCTGATTTATCTGACTCTAAAGTTAGACCTGCTATTGTAGTTAACACTCGGCATATTTCCC
>JBEANW010000004.1:0-5304 GCA_041165225.1 Cyanobacteriota bacterium
ATTATCCTTAGCTGCTGCGGGAAACTTGAGTAATATTTGCCAGCGATAACGACGGGCAACCCGCATGATATTGGCTGGTGCGGGACCTAAAATCTCGTATTCTTTTGGGTTTAAGGTGTTAATTAGAATATCAGCTAATTTCTCAGCCGCTTGGGCTACTGCTTGCTCATCAATACTGCTGAGTTTGATTAGAATTAAATTGCCGTAGGGGGGATAATTGAGTTCGGCTCGTTGTTCTAGTTCAGTTCGGCTGAAATCATCATAGTTGTGGGTTTTAACCGCTTGAATCACAGGATGTTCGGGAGAATAGGTTTGGAGAATTACTTTGCCTGGTAGATCTCCTCTGCCTGCTCTGCCTGCTACCTGGGTCAAAGTCTGAAATGCTCTTTCTGCTGCCCGATAATCACTGCGGTGTAATAAACCATCCGCTGCGACGATCCCCACTAGAGTAACTCCCGCAATGTCTAAACCTTTGGTGAGCATTTGGGTGCCGATTAAAATATCTGCTTTCTGGTGAATAAAGCGATCGATCAACTGGCGATGAGCATCTTTATTCCTGGTGGTGTCGCTGTCATAGCGAATTGTTTTTAAGTCGGGAAATAATTTGGCTAATTCTTGAGTAACTTTCTGGGTGCCACTACCAAAAAACTTGAGATAGGGAGAATTGCATTCTGGGCAGATTTTGGGCTGAAGCTGGGTATGGTTGCAATAATGACAGCGCAACAGTTTGGCTGCGCCTTCATGAGCGTGATGATAGGACAAAGAAACATCACAGTCTGGGCATTCCATCACATAGCCACAACTGCGACAAGAAACAAAAGTACTGTGTCCTCGCCTAGGAATAAATAAAATACCCTGTTGTCCTTGGGATTTCATTTCGGCGATCGCCTTTTGCAAAGTTAAACTGAAAATGGATCTGTTGCCGCGACTCAGTTCCTGCCGCAGATCGATGATTGATACTTGGGGTAATGGACGTGAAGCAATTCTTTCGGGTAGGGATAAATAAAAATTTAGATCTCGTAGGGGCGGTTCGCATTGTAGGGGCGGTTCGCGAACCGCCCCTACCGCGGTTAAACTTTCTAAAGAAGGGGTGGCAGAACCTAACACCAAAGGACAGTTTTCTAACTCAGCTCGCCATTGCGCTACCTTACGAGCGTGATAGGTAGGAGCAGGACGATCCTGCTTAAAACTGGAGTCATGTTCCTCATCCAGGACAATTAAGCCCAAATTTGGCAATGGAGCAAAGATTGCCGATCGCGTCCCAATAATTACTTGCGGTTCGCCCTGAATCGTCTGTCGCCAAGTATCGTAACGTTCGTTAGCGGATAGTTTACTGTGATAAACGCACACTTGAGCGCCAAATCGAGCGCTAAAGCGATCGGTCAGTTGTGGTGTTAAACCGATTTCAGGTACGAGTACTAGAGCCGATTTACCCTGTTCTAAGATTGGTGCGATCGCTTGAAGATAAACTTCGGTTTTACCTGAACCCGTTACCCCATGCAAGAGAATTTGCGCGTAATCTGCTTGGGCGGTAATTACGGCTAAGGCATCAGCTTGGGCGGGATTTAGTTCTTTAGGTTGATCTGCTGCTGCTGCAACGCCCTGTTCTTGTCGCAGTATTTCTCGTTCAGACAAAACAACATAACCTTTGGCTGCTAACTTTTTAATCGTGGCAGGAGTTGTTTTGCAGGAGGCAATTAGGTCTTGAAGCCATAGCTCTCCTCCCCTGTTTTTCAGAATCTGTAATATTTCCTGTTGTCGAATGGTTAAATCCTCCAGCAGAATATTGGTTGCTAAGGTGACGGCGGTTTTCAGCTTCGGCTTGGCTCGTTTGGGGGGTTCGAGATAGCTTTCGATCCAACCTCTTTTACTCAGTTCTTTAATCCCTCGACTTGCCCCTTTGACCTGATTTCTGAGATAGTTGACACTATAATCACCATCTTTTTGACTTTGCAACAGCCTGAGAATTTTTCCTGCTACTACGCTACAGAAAGTTGCTGCACCAGGCGGCAGATCGGGACTTAATCTAATTCTTCTTTGCGATCGCCCTAATAAACCAGGAGGCAGCGCTACCCGAATGGCACTCATTAAATCGGTACTGTAATAGTCAGCAATTTTTTCTAACAGTTGCCAATAGGTATCTTTAAAAAACCCTGAAGTAATTACCTCTTCTATGGGGCGAATTTTTGCAGGTTCTAAATCCGCAGGCGGGGAAGCAACCATACGGATCGCAATTCCCCCCGCTAGCTGCATCCCAAAAGGAACCGCCACAATATCCCCTGACTTTACTGTTAACTCGGCAGGCAAACTATAGGTATATAACCCTTGAGTTCCTCCAGGAGAATCCACCAACACCTCAACCCACTGCTGTGGATCAAGAGCATCAATTTGATACCCTACTTCTGGTTCAGCTACTAACAAGCTGGTTTGAATCCCTGATGTGGAGAACGCGGGATTGGACGATCCCCATGTTACGCAATTACACCCATTCGAGTGCAAGCCCTTCGGGTAGGCTTCGCGATCGCTACTATCTCTTGGAGGCATTTCCTGATCAGTACCAGTTAGCATTAAAACCTTATTTTAGTTATACGTACAAGAATACTATCCTATCTCTACCTTGGTCGGAATCGAAATAGCTTTTCTGGGGTATTTTTGGTATTCTCAACCGACATTAATGTCACAAACGAACATACAAAATCTAATAAAATATCAATATTAAATAAATCACAATAGCAAACATAATCTAGACATATATTGAAAGTCATCACTTCATTACCAAAAAGTAATTCAAAGTAAAGAGGGCTACAGTTTTTTACTTAGGTTTATGAAAGTATATTAAGGTACTTGGCTGAAATAATTTAGTCGCCGACGGACTTTTATAGCCATTTAATCAGCCTCTAATCGATATTACAAGCTAAATACGGCTATTTATTTTAGAACCGACAATTTACAAAAATACTCTATCTAGGGCAAAAACAACATTAAGAAAAGCTGTATTTTTTCCATAAAAACTCTGAAGTGTGAGAGCTTAATAACCAAAGTAAAGCTTAGATAACGAAAAAATAATTTTTCTAGTCAACAAGTTACATTGCTCGTCAGTCATCTTCCCGTTTAATTATTGCCAAGCTGACCAACAAAATTTCTGGACTCGTCGATTGATATCAGCAACGTAAATGTAAGCAGGTTATTTCATTAAAAAACAATTAATTTTCCGTTAAGCACTAAAAATATCTTTTTAATAAGAGAGGAAATAGGTCCATGACTACAGTGAAATTGACAGAAAAAGAGAGCTACATTACAGATATTGCATTAGACGATTTAAAACTGGTGGAGGCAGAATACTCGGAAGAAGAGCAAGTTGCAGGGATGGGTAGTCGGCGGAAACTTCCTTTAGAAGATAATATTGGTGCGTTTTTCAAAGAGATGGCTCGTTATCCTCTGTTGACCGCAGAAGAAGAAATTATCTTGGCGAATGATGTCAAATTATTGTTGCAGGTTGAAAAAGCTAGACAAAAGCTGATAGAGGAGCATCAGGAACAACCGACAAAAGCTGAATTATCCGTCGAGATGGGATTAGAGTCCCCTAGACAGTTGGAATTGCTGTTATATCGCGGAAAAGTGGCAAAACGTAAAATGATCCGCTCCAATTTACGTTTGGTGGTTTCCATTGCCAAAAGATATCTTAATCGTGGTGTTCCTTTCCTCGACTTAATTCAAGAAGGGGCAATTGGACTAAATCGAGCTACAGAAAAGTTCGACCCCAATAAAGGCTACAAATTTTCTACCTATGCTTACTGGTGGATTCGGCAGGCGATCACCCGTACTATTGCTAATGACGCTCGTACCATTCGCTTACCAATCCATATTGTTGAGAAGTTAAACAAGCTCAAAAAAGCCCAGCGCAACCTCAAACAGACACTGCAACGCAATCCTAGCGAAGATGAATTGGCTCAAGAGTTAAAAACATCTCCTGTTCAACTGCGTCAATTACTAGAATTACGCCGCCAATCCCTATCTTTAAACCACCGCGTAGGGAAGGCAGAAGATACCGAGTTAGTGGATTTGCTAGAAGATAGTGAACTGCAACTTCCCGAAGAACGGATGAATGAGGCAATGATGCGCCAAGATATCACGGATGTTTTGGATGATGTCCTAACTCAAAGAGAGAAAGATGTAATTTGCCTAAGATATGGTTTGTCCACTAGTCAACCCTACACCCTAGAGGAAGTGGGGGGGATGTTTAGCCTTTCCCGCGAAAGAGTAAGGCAGATTCAAAGCAAAGCCATGCGGAAACTGCGTCGTCCTCAAGTAGCTCGTCGTCTTAAAGGGTGGTTGAACTAAGTAAATTTAAGTAAATTGAGCAAACCAATCAAGAGTTAATTGCCTCTCCTGATTCATTATCAAGAGAGGTTTTACCTGATAACTATTGCCTGATAACTGTTGACTGTTCTATCTACTCAAAGTTAACTCTTCTTTCTTACCCAAGATCCCTTGGGGTCGCCAAACCATCAAAACCATCAGAATTAGACCGATTACCATGACGCGAAAAGCACCTTCCCCTGAACTATCAAACCAGCCTAATTTGGGTAAATAAAAGCGAGTTAAGGCATCATAAGCCCAAAAAATAATTGCTCCTAATAATGCCCCAGGATTTTTACCCGCACCACCCAAAACCACCATCGTCCAGACATTAAAAGTGATCAGGGTTTCAAAGTTACTGGGATAAATAGTGGTCAACTGCCAAGCGTAAAATGCTCCAGCAACTCCTGCGATCGCTCCTCCCAGCATAAATGCCTGAAGCTTATACCAGAAAACGTTTTTGCCTAATGCTGTAGCAATTTCTTCGTCTTCGCGAATCGCCTTTAATACCCGACCCCAGGGAGATTTAGCTAATAACTCTAAACCCCAGTAAACGATCGCTACCGTCCATAAAACCAAGAGCATTAAACCCGCTTTATAGTTATAGTCCAATAAAGCAGCACAACCATTAATATAGATCGCCAGAATTACTCCCAAGGCAATAATTCCCCAGGTAATCAAACTAACTTTCTGCGTCGGTTGATAGCTACTCCCCTTAATTTCTTCCCCGTCTCGCCATTGCGATCGCAAGCCACGCCATAATTGCCCCACAGCAAAGATCCCTAGCAAAGTTAAGGCAGCAATTAACAGGTATTTTTGGATGGCATTAGGGTCGAAACTCTCCAAAGGCAAGGGAAATCCTCGAACACCGAAAGACCCTTTGGTGAGCCAGTCTTCATTGAGGGCGACCAAGCGCAACATTTCCGATACGCCAATGGTGACGAT
>JBEANW010000005.1:0-6359 GCA_041165225.1 Cyanobacteriota bacterium
CTGCCGATCGCATTACTAATTAAGACAAAAGCTAATAAATGACCATAAGTATAAGCATTCGACTGAAGAGCAATATCTAAGACCCGAAACCAAATAATTTCCCAGGAAATTGCGGTAAAACCTGATGAAAATACTAATAAATACCAAGATTTAAGGGATTGAGTCTTATTAGCTGACTGTGGGGTGGCAACCTGGGATGCTTGATGGTGAATATGACGATGAAAAAAACGAGTAGCGAGAATTAACGCCGACACCCCAACGGTAAAGCTTAAAACTGCCCCTAGATATACTGTCTTGTCATAACCTAAAGTCCCGACAAGATACCAGCCAGAAACCAACGTACCGACACCTGAACCCAGGGTATTAAAGCCATAGAGCCAGCCAATTAAAGAGGCAGCCCCCTCCGCACTCCGATTAACTGCCTTAGAAAGCATGGGTAGAGAGATTCCCATTAAGACAGTTGGCACTAAGAGACTGAGAAACACAATGCCCAAAGTTACTGGTAAAGATTGAGCCAGATATTGCAGCCGCAGGAAGAGCAAATCGTAAAACAGAAAACGGCTAGTTAGGGCAAAAGCAGCAATACCCAGGTTGCAACAGCCGTATACCATGACGCATCTTTGATTGCTCAGGCGATCGCTAATTGAACCTCCCAGTAAATTGCCTAATCCTAATCCTAATAAATAGGAGGCGACAATAATCGTCACCGAACGCACATCAGAACCAGAAAACAAACCTAACATTCTCTGCCAAGCCACTTGATATAGGAGAGCAGTGAAACCCGAAATGAAGTAGAGAGCAAAGAGTAATGGTATTGCCCGAAATGCTTTTGGAGAGAGGACTTGATTAGTTTTGGCGTTCGACATAAATTTGGCGATTACCTTTCAGATACGCTGCGCGATCGCAAACAAGAAAATCGATTTAGAGAAATCAATTCTACATTAAAGACGAAGCCCTTTTACTGTATTTCCCAAGAATCAATTATTTTCTCGACTGTGGGATAAAATTTTGCGAATTTATCGCTCTCGGCGGTATAAATGGCGATATAAACCTGATTGTTTTTAATCGTAAAAGATTCCATTTGTCGCAACTGTAGTGAACCCTGTTTGCGGGAGTAGATCACTGTTCGAGCAGGGGATTTATCAATCGTAGTTTTGAAATCTTCGTATAGTTCGATGTTACTGCCCTCACTTTGTTTGATACGTTCTAAAACGGTTTGACTGTATTGTTCTAGATCGATGGGTTCAGAGGACAAATACTCCACTGCAACATAAACTTTTTCCGCAAATGCGTCGGCATCTGTTTCCTTGGGAGAGGTAAAAACTGCAATTTCTCCTGTAATCGGATCGTCTATTTGTCGCTCAGACCAAGTTTCGGGATATTTGAGAGAAAATTGGTAGTCATCGTTAGTATATTGGACAAAGTTTGCCTCAGAGTTTTTATTGAGACCAACAAAAATAATTACCGCAGCCACAATGAAAGGGAGGGAAAGTAATATCCAAATTAGGCTCCGAGGTAATTTGAATGATCCTAAAAACGGGAAAATTCTCGGTTTCTTGCTAGATTCAACTGGTGGGGATGGTTTCTGCGGTAAGCGAAAACCATTGGCAAAGGGTGGTGGAAACGTGACTACATTTTGCTTAAAATCTAGTTGTTTAAAATCTAGTTCACTGAGTTCATTGAGTACTGCCGTTGCTGATGGATAACAGTGATCTAAATCCAGATCCACCATTTTATTGAGCATCCTCGCTAACTCAGGTCGAATATTTGCCTTGGGAGAATTGTTTAAATTGGTCAGATTGTGGGAATTGACTTGAGGTAAATTAGCTTGAATCGATTCTGATAGTTTACCTGTCAAGGCATAAATCATGGTTTTGCCCAAAGCATAGATATCTGACTGAAAATCTGATGATGGCGGTTGACTTTGAGGAGAGAAATCTGGATTGAGTACCCGTTTCAATTCCTGGTTGTCAAATAAAATAGCATTTTTAATCGCCGCAAAATTGGTCAGAAATTTCCTGCCATCTGTATGCAAAATTAGACTTGAAGGCTGAATATTCAGGTGAGCCATCCTTAGTTGGTGAATAGACTCTAAAACCCCTAAAATTTCTTGCAGCCACCCCAAGGCTTCCGCTTCACTAATCAAAGTATCCTTGAGCTTTTGTTCTAAAGATATACCCTGAATATCTTCCCTCACTAGATAAAATTCGCGATCGCATTCAAAAAAAGCCAATAGTTGGGGAATCTGGGGATGTTGACTCACCTTGGCGAGAATATTTCCCTGGGCGACGAAAGTTTGCAAGACTTTTTGCCAAGACTGCGGCCCTAAAACCTCGTGATCGTATTGCGGTTGCAATTGCTCAATTTGGCACTGCCTGCGACTATTAGGGGCTAAATCCTCTGCAAGATATACTGTACTCCAGTCATTGTGACTGAGGTGCTGAACAATGCGATAGCGATCGTACAGAATCTTACCAACTATTGACTTCATTCAGGTGTAATTAAGCTTGTAGCCAGGAATAATCTAGATGGGCTTCCATTGTAACTAAAACAATTTATCAACTAGCTAGTTCTTGTGCCAATTTTCTGGTGTCAATTAATTCATCTAAACGTGCTAATACTTCTTGACTATGAATACTGGGTCTAACCCCCAAGAAAGTTTCCCGCAAAATACCGTCAGGATCGATTAGATAGGTATGTCGGAGAGACATGGCACCCAGCCATGAGCCATAGGCTTTACTCACCTTACCATCCGTATCCGCTAATAAGGGAAACTTTAATCCTTCGGCATCACAAAATTCAGCATGAGAATCCACATCATCGACACTAACCCCTAGAATTTGGACATTTCTCGTGGCATACGACCCTAGATCCTGCTGAAAGCGACGAGCTTCGATGGTGCAGCCTGAAGTAAAATCTTGAGGATAAAAATATAGCACAATCCATTGTCCGAGATAATCCTTCAGGGCAATCTCACCATCTCCCTGGTTGGTTTGGAGTCTGAATTCTGGGGCTGGTTGATCAAGGGGTGGTTGCTTACCTCCCATTGCCCAAGCGCTGGAGGTGCTGGATATCAATAGCAATAACGAGAGGGCGATACTGAGACAAAATTGAACTGGAAATTGAATTGAAAACAAACGTTTCATAGGTACATAAAATATGATTTACTTATCATAAAGATTACAAGTAATACTGAAACCATAACAAAAAATTAATCTGCATACATTAATTATGCTAATTAAGCTGTGGTTGTAACTTGAGTGGCCGCTCCCAATTATTCACGAAGTCAGAGGAAGCCCCGTCGTCTTAAGGCGGGGTCTCTCTGACAATTTGTCAAAAAATTGTCAAACCATTGCCCTGATAAGCATATAAAGCAAGAATACGGAATTATGAGTACAGATTTGATTGCACCTCATGGTGGTGAGCTAGTAAATCGCCTAGCAAATGCCACGGAAAAACAAGATTTTTTGGCTAAAGCAGACTCCTTACCCAGAGTGAAGCTGGATGAGCGGGCTACTTCCGATTTAGTCATGATTGCGATCGGTGGTTTTAGTCCCATCAGTGGCTTCATGGGTCAAGATGACTACTTAGGGGTAGTCAAAGAAATGCGCCTGGCTAGTGGCGTTCCCTGGTCAGTACCCGTTACTCTCTCGGTGACATCTGCGATCGCCGAACCTTTAGCAATTGACAGTTTAGTGCGTCTTGATGATCCTGACGGCAACTTTATCGGCGTTTTGCAGCTTACAGAAAAGTATACCTACGATAAGCAATCAGAAGCGGAAAACGTTTATCGTACTACTGACGAAGAGCATCCAGGGGTTAAAGTAGTTTACGATCAGGGAGAAGTTAATCTCGCTGGCCCTGTTTGGCTATTAGAGCGAGCAGATCATCCCCAATTTCCGACATATCAGATCGACCCCGCCGCCTCCAGAGCAGTGTTCCAAGAGAAAGGCTGGAAAACGGTGGTGGGATTTCAGACCCGCAACCCCATTCACCGCGCCCATGAATACATTATCAAATGTGCTTTAGAAATAGTTGATGGTCTATTTCTCCATCCTCTGGTGGGGGCAACCAAAAGTGATGATATTCCTGCGGATGTCAGAATGCGTTGCTATGAAATCATGATCGCCAATTATTTCCCGCAAGACCGCGTAGTGCTGGCGATTAATCCTTCGGCGATGCGCTATGCAGGGCCGAGAGAGGCTATTTTTCATGCTTTAATTCGGAAAAACTATGGTTGTACTCACTTTATTGTCGGTCGCGACCATGCAGGGGTAGGGGACTACTATGGAACTTACGATGCCCAAGAAATCTTTGGGGAATTTACCCCAGAAGAATTAGGTATTACTCCCCTTAAATTTGAACACGCCTTCTACTGTACCCGTACAGAACAAATGGCAACCGCCAAAACTAGTCCTGCCACTAAAGAAGAGCGGATTCATCTATCGGGAACGAAAGTTCGCGCCCTGTTAAGAGAAGGCAAAACTCCTCCACCGCAGTTTTCTCGTCCTAAAGTTGCTGAAGAATTAGCTAGGGCAATGAAGGATAGTTAATAACTAAAATATTACTAGTTTGATTGGGGATTTAGGGATTTCCCTTTTCCCTTTTCCCTTCTTGATTCAGTCGCTTCAACGGGGGGAACCCCCGCAACGCGGACGCGAAGCTAATCCTTTAGGGCTGAATCGCTTTCCCTAATCTCCACAAATCAATGAGTGCGTAACATCAGTTAATAACATTTAGCAGCTATTAATTGATAGGCTGATCTATAGATTTCTCAACCCTAGTAGCTAATATGGGACTTGACCGCCGAACTTTTCTCCAGCAGGCTGGACTGGCTTTGTTTACTTGGGGAGCAACTGAAGCTGGAATTTCTTCTCTGGCAAATCATCACCATCTAGCAGCTTCCCTCAAAAACTACCAGCAAACTCTGGCACAACCAACTAGTCGCAAGCTAGCTTTGCTAGTGGGTATCAATCAATATCCTTCCCAGGATGATTTAGCTGGCTGCCTGATGGACGTAGAGCTACAGCGAGAATTACTGATTCACCGCTTTGGGTTTAATCCCAGTGATATCTTAACTTTAAGCGATCGCCAGGCCACCAGAGAGAATATTGAAACAGCCTTTCTAGAGCATCTAACTCAGCAAGCTAAACCTGACGACGTAGTGGTGTTTCACTTTAGTGGCTATGGAGGTCAGGTTAAAATGCCTGTGGCTAAGGAAGGGGAGGCAATAAAAGTAATATCAATATCAGAAGCAGCAACGGAATCAGTGGCTACGGACGGCTTCCGACTAGCTAACAGCTTTGTCCCAGCAGATGGGCTATCATCTACCAAGAACAATCTGATTGCCAATAATATTCTTCAGGAAACCCTGCTGGTATTGGCACAAACTTTATCAACGTCTAAATGTACTTTTGTTTTAGATACTAGTTTTAATCAGACTCCTCGCAGTAAGCATGGCAGTTTTCAAGTCCGTTCCATCCCCCAGATCGCGGATAATCTGAGTTCTCAAGAAGCGACTTTTCTGGCACAGCTCCAAAACGATTTTACGAGCAAGGGGTTGAAACCTGCGAAACGATTACTTTCTCTCCCTGGAGTAGTGCTATCCGCTGCCAGCAATTACCAAGTAGCGGTGGAAAGACATTGGGATGGTTTTAGCGCTGGGCTATTTACTCAGGCATTAACCCAACATCTCTGGCATATCACTCCTAGCAACAAAATCCAGGTGGCTCTGGCTCGCACCGCCGAAGCTGTCGAACAGGTTATGGGTAGACAACAGCAACCCAGTCTCAACCATCCCGATCAATCGGCGATCGCTTATTATTTTAGCCTGAGTGATGCTCCCAATGCTGTGGGTATCATCAGTACAGTAGATAAAAAAAATCATGCCGAGATTAAACTCCTGGGTTTACCATCTAATATCATCAATTGCTATGGGATCAATTCCTGCTTTAACCTAGTATCGACTCCTGAAAATTTAGCGCCACAACTTCAAGTCAAATCTAAGGTAGGTTTGATTGCGAAAACAGAAACTCTCTCCCTCATTGAACCACTTCAGACGGGGCAGTTAGTACAGGAATCCATCCGTATGCTCAATCGCGATTTAAGTTTGAATTTGGCCTTGGATAATGATTTAAACCGCGTTGAAAGGGTTGATGCCACTAGCGCCCTCTCGAATATTTCGGCGATCAATTCCGCCATCGTTGCCAAAGAACAAAATGCCGACTGTTTAATTGGTAAGGTAGTTAGCGAAAAGGTAGTTAGCGGAAAGGTAGTTAGTGTAATCGACCCAGCCACCACTGAAGTAGATATCAGCAACCAATCTTTTGCTTATGGTCTTTACACTGCGGGAGGGGATT
>JBEANW010000006.1:0-11160 GCA_041165225.1 Cyanobacteriota bacterium
TCATCGATCGCTTTTTAAAACTATAATTTTGACCTAGTTGTTGCCTAATGATAACTAGTCATCATCTAAAACTTGCTTGTGAATTTTAAACGGTTTGTTTCCATTGTCATTAGTGTTGCGCTCCTGTTTTATATCTATACTCAGATTGATGTGGTCAATTTGATCAAAGTACTGCAAAATTGCGATCGCCTGATGTTAATGGTCAGTTTATTCATGGTAATTCCCATCACTTTAGTTACCTCTTGGCGATTACAGCAGCTAGTCCCCCACCATAGCTTAGGATTTTTAGCAGCGAATCGTTTGATTTTGGGTGCCAGTGTCCTGAATATGGTTTTGCCCTCCAAAATGGGAGATATCGCTAAGTCTTATTTTATGGCCCAGAGGTCAAAGATTAGCGTTAGTCTGGCTCTCTCAATCTCGATCTTTGAAAAAACCTGCGATCTGCTCTCTCTCTTGCTGTGGTGTGTCTTTGGTCTATTACTCTATCCAGCTAAAGATAGTTTATTTTGGACTATGACTACAGGAGTTGCCATTGGCTTAGGGATTGGCTTACTGATGTTAGGCTCTCAATCTTTTGCTGTTTGGTTGTTTGCGATCGCCGTTAGATTTGCTCCCCAGAAACTCAAGGCAAAACTTGCAAAAATGCAGGCTGGTTGGGGAGAAATGCACGATTATTTTTGGTCAGACAAACAACAATTATTGATCATCACTAGTACTTCAGTATTTATTTGGTTTTTACATCTGTTGCAAATTTGGCTCTTTATTTTGGCTTTAAAAGCGATCGCGCCTTTTTTAATCAGTTTGGCACTTTCCCCTCTATCGATCCTAGCGGGATTACTACCGCTAACTTTTGCGGGAATTGGTACCAGGGATGCTGCCATAATTTACTTCTATCAAGACTACTTCAATGAAGCCACAGGCGCAGCGTTAGGATTATTATGCACTTCTCGCTATTTCATTCCAGCGCTGATTGGCTTGCCTTTTCTGGGACAGATGCTCGGTGCTGCGAAAAAGATTGAGGGATAAACACAAGTAAGGTAGACATAATCTATTAATCCGACGTAGTGAAGTATGTGAAGTTTATTAGATGGGAAACCGCTTCATCATTTCATTAGCCTCTCTGGCATTATTCGACAGGGTGCTGGAAATATCTGGAATCTGGGGAATTTGCGACAGCACATCAACAGTACGACGAAGCATTCTTACAATATCTCCTTCTGCCAAGCTAACGCTGTCACAGAGATCTTGCCAATTCATCCCCAATGCCCACTGTTCACACAATCCCACTAGTCCATATTCCCGCCAAACGGGCAAGCCAACTCCATGACGACGCTGCACCTGGAATAGACGAGTTCTCAGTTCTCTGATGGTGGAACTACTCTCGGTTGATTTCTTGACTCCTAAGACTTCTAAAACTTCTGGTGGTGGAGGAAAATCACACCAAACATCAGCGCGAGGTGTTTCCGTAATCAATGCACAGACAGTAGCTGCTAGGTGATGGGGTTCGAGATGTTCTAATTCTCCAGAGACAAATACCAAAGCTAACCAAAGTTCATTGTCCCCGCGAATCGTGGCTGCTGCTTGACCTAAAAAGCTCGGGCTATAACCATTTAAGGCTTCAAATTCTTGTAAGACACTAATGAGATTGAGAAATTCTTCCCAGTAATAAGACTGGTTGGACTTTTGTTTTTGATATTTAATCTGAGTTTTGTGTAATTTTTCCCGCAGTTGCAATCGCTGTTGATATTTTTTCAGCAGTCGATTAGGGTTGTTTGCCTGTTGCACAGGATGTTGGTCGATTTCTCGCTGTACTCGATCTAGTTTTTGCTGTTGTTCTGTCACTTCCGCAGCGGGGGGGACAGGGATCAGGCGATCGCCAATTTGCTTAACAGCGATCGCACTAAATTCGTCTCCTTTACGCCATTTGCCCAATTTGACATTATCTAAAGGGGGCAGGGCAATTTCCGCAACTTCTGCCTCGGTAAAAGTTCCTGGGTTGATTTCGGTGATATCAGCGTTAGCAGCGATATACCAAGCATTATCTGCCCCTAAACAAAGTAAGTTGGGCGCTCTACCAGAACCAGGAATTTTAGCTACCAACACCGCAGCCAGAGGGGAATTAACACGAATATGCTTACCTTTTAAACCGATAATTCTCCCTGGTTCAATTTGGGAAACTAGGGGCTTAATTAGGGCTTTTTGAGTTATTTCTGCCTGTTGTTTCAGAATTTCTAGTAATCGCTGTTCTTCAACCGCCCGTTCTCGCATTTTCTGGTATCCAGCTAATTTTCCTGGAGGAATAGCAGCGAGGGCAATATCTAACTTGGCAAGTTCGGTAGTAATTTCAGCGATCGCCGTTTGTTCGGGAGCAAGTTTTTTCTGAGACAGGTATTCCGCAAAACTACGTTCTAGTAATTCTTTAACTTCAGGCAAGGTGTATTTTTGCAATAAGTTTAACACCATGCCATAGGAAGGAGTGAACCAGCTTCTTAAGGGTTCAGCGCTGGAGGTAGCCAGAAAAGCGGCTTCTTTTGCCCCTTCAAAAGGAGTTTGAATGGTGACCACATGACCTACCCGATCTTTACCTCTTCTCCCTGCTCTACCAGCAATCTGTAAAAATTCTGAGGGACTAAGCATACTGTGTCCCTCGTCGGTACGTTTGGAGAGGGCGGACACTACCGTCGTGCGGGCAGGCATATTAATTCCTGCTGCTAGAGTGGCAGTAGCAAAGACAATCTTCACTAATCCCATTTCAAACAGTCTTTCCACTAGTTCTTTCCAGGCGGGAAGTAACCCTGCATGGTGGGAGGCAATACCCCGCATGAGAGGTTCAATTTGATCGATGCGAGCAATTTGGGAATTCTCACAGAGGAATTGCCACAGCAAATATTTTTGATTGGGGTTTGCCGTGAGATAATTAGCGAGGCTAATCTCTGCCTGTTCGTTTTCCGCTAGATAATCTCGCAGTAATTCGGTTAATTCGGAGTTGACTGAAGCGAAGTGAGTCAGCAATGCTGTTTGGAGATCAACATTATTAGTTAGGAAGAAATATAGCAGAATACTTTCAATTTGCTGTCCTTCTTCAGGGGAGACTAAACCTAAGCCATCAATGGTATCTATTGCCTGATCACAACCCCGTCGGCTAAAGATAATGTAGATCGCGGGGAGCATATCTTGATCTTGAAGTTGCTGCACCACTTGATAAATTTTGGGACAGTCTTTAATCTTAAGACGTTTGGGCTTTTGTCCTTGATGAGCAGCGGTGGACTTAAGTTTAGGACTAATCTCTGTTTCCGCTTGGTTTAATAATCGGTGCAGCCCACGGCGATCGCAAAAGTAATAACGCAGCGGTACAGGGCGAAAATCGGAATTAATTAGTTCGCACTCATATTTGGTTGGCAGATTCGGCTTAGAATTACGCACCTTTGTAATCCAGTCAGTTAATTCTTGGGGATTACCAATAGTCGCCGATAAAGCCACTAGCTGAATCTGGGGGGGGCAATAAATAATTGATTCTTCCCACACCGTCCCCCGAAAGCGATTGCTGATATAGTGGCATTCATCCAGTACCACCGCTTCCACATCCGACAGGGATGTCCCCAACTGACCAATCGGAGTCTCGTAGAGCATATTCCGAAAGATCTCTGTAGTCATCACCACCACGTTGGCATTGGGATTGATAATCGTATCTCCCGTTAGTAGACCAATCTTGCGAGTATCATCTTGGGCAAACTGCTCTTGAAAATCCCGAAACTTTTGATTAGAGAGCGCCTTGAGGGGAGTGGTATAAAATACTCGCTTACCGTGGCTTAGGGCGCGATAAATGGCATATTCACCAATTAGAGTCTTCCCCGAACCTGTAGGAGCGCAGATGACTACAGATTTATCTGCTGCTAGGGCGGCGATCGCCTGACATTGAAATTCGTCTAGTTCAAAGGGAAATAATTCTCGCGGATTTAACTCAGAATTAGCAGCGATTAGATTCACAAGGGGTTCTATAAAGTCGGACTCTGGGTCACTATACTAGATTTAATTCTCTATATTGTGACATTTTTGCCGAATTTATGAATTTAAACTAATAATATCAAGACTCGATTAAGACCCCGCAATATCTCTGATCAACATCGTTTTCGAGCTGATATAACCAATCAAGTTCTGACGATCTTCTGAACTCAAGGTTGAAGACTTATCGATCTGGCGCATGATTTGCTGAATTAAATCTTGATCGTCAAGCTGCAATAACACTTGTTGGTTAATAGCTGATACAGAAGACCAAACCGCATGGACGATTCTTGATTCTATACTAGTGTTTCTCATCATGTTGAATCTTAGCCTAACGACTATTTGCAAAAATGTATATTTCACCACACCAAGAATCTAACACAAACATAAAGAAAATCTTAAGTTTTCTCATAATTATCAACATAACTTCATTAGCGACAACTTGAGCGATCGTGCTATTTTCCTAACTCCCTATCTTCACAATTTCATTTCGAGCTTCAGAGAACTCAACGTCTCTAAGGACAATATAAAGTATCTTTAGTATTGCGCCCTGTAGTGGGGTTAGTCCCACTGGCAATCTCACATAGTTTTTTTTCAGTGGTGGGACTCAGCAAAGCTTCTGTAAAATCTGCTCCTGTAATGTTCGCCTCATTCATCAAAGCATTAGTTAAATATGCCCCTGTTAAGACTGCGTTACTTAAGTTGGCACGGGTGAGGCGCACCGATTCTAAACTAGCGTAGCTGAGGTTAGCACCTTCTAAGTTCGCTTGAGCTAAATTTGCGCCAAAAAACCGTACCCCTGTCGCATCAGCAAAACTCAGATCGCTGTCTCGCAGATTAGTATGGTCGAAACTAGCATCTTTTAAATCTTGGTGAGAAAAATCGGAGTTGATCAAAGATTGCTTGTTGTAATCTGCACTCCAAGCGGGAGTAACACCCCAGGAAATCGTCACTATTAAGGCAATGACTAAAGTGAACAAACCTGAGATAAATTTGTGGAGACAAAATTTAATTCTGAGTTTCATCTTTCGATTAGATTTTATTTAAAACTATAAAACTACTATACGCCCGATGGGAATTAGCTGGTTTCAAATTAGCCTGTTTAAAGCTTAAAGCTTAAAGCTTGGAGCTTAGAGCTTATTTAAATAAGCTCGTGCCAGATAAAAACTGGCGATCGATTTACCATCAATAGGCTCACCATTGAGAATCGCTGCTTCCAATTCTGACTCACTCATTAACACCACTTCAATATCTTCATCCTCATCCTGTTGTGGCGGTGTCGCTAACTTTTCGAGATCTTGTGCCAAAAAAGCATAAATATATTCATCAGAATATCCAGGGGCAAGGATAAATTTTCCCATATCCTGCCATTTATTAGCTCTATATCCTGTTTCCTCTTCTATTTCTCGCTTAATTGTCTCAAAAGGAGATTCATTCGCTTCGACGGTTCCCGCAGGAAATTCCAGCAATCTACCCTTGACCGTAAAGCGGTATTGTTTCACCAAGACAAATTTACCATCAGCCGTCACAGGGACAGCTAAAGCACCCCCTGGGTGGCGAATACATTCCCATTCCCCCGCCACACCGTTAGGTAGCCGTAGCTTAATAACTTCATAGTCAAACTTGCGCCCTTTGTAAGATAGCTTGCGCTCTAGAATTTCTGATGGTTCGTTGCCTACAGCCATGATGATTAATTAATACTGCTATTAGCCTTAATTGCACCAACATCATATCTTGGTAATGCTGTAGATGAATCAGAACTTGAACATACTTTTTTTATTATGTATCAATGGATTAAGGAAACTGTAGAGTTGATCGAATCTTTGATTAAGATCCCATTATAGATTGAACCTTCGGAACTATCCTTATGACTGTAGTGAGTAATTCAGTGACTAATTCGATGCAGCGTAACTCTGATCTCGACAGTCCAAGCGATCGCCTTTCTCTGACTAACAAGGTTGAACGGTATAACTGGCATTTTTTAGGTAAACAATATCAAGTCGTCTACGAAATTAGAGGACAGGGAAAACCCATCTTATTACTTCCTGCTTTGAGTACAGTTTCCAGTCGCACCGAAATGAAGGCGATCGCCAACATCCTTGCTACTCAATATGAGGTTACGGTTCTAGATTGGCTGGGATTTGGGGAGTCGTCATGTCCCCCTGTTGACTATAATCCAGTTTTATTCCACCAGCTATTACAAGACTTTGCCAAATCTCTTGGCAATCGGGCAATTATAGTCATTGCTGCGGGGCATGCTGCGGGTTACGCCCTAAAACTTGCTCAAGAGCATCCTGATCTTGTCTCTAAACTTATTTTAGTTGCTCCTACTTGGCAAGGGCCATTACGAGTCATGGGTTTACCTGATGGGTTGAGAAATGGGGTGAAAAACCTGGTGCGATCGCCCTTATTAGGTCAGGTTTTATACTATCTCAACACAACTCCTGGCTTCCTCCGCTTGATGTATAAACGTCATGTTTATGTCGATGCCACCAAACTTACCCCCGAATTTATCACCCAGAAACGACAAATTACTGCCAAAAAAGGTGGGAGATATGCCCCTGCTGCTTTTGTGACGGGGGCGATCGATCCTGTGGCTAGTAGAGCAGAGTTTTTGTATCTTTTATCCTCTCTATCGATACCCAGATTAATTATTCTGGCAGAAAATGCCCCACCTAAATCGAAAGCAGAAATGAGCGCGATGGCAGAATTGACAGAAATTGAGACAGTTAGATTGCCTGGAACTTTAGGCATTTATGAGGAATACCCAGAACCTATAGCAGCAGAGATTCAGAGATTTTTAGCAACTTCCCCATCAAAGCAATCATGATCGTTCCCGAAAAGTCATCTCCAGGTTTAGCGGTTGGTTGGTTACGGAAAGTTCACCATATTGCTCTCAATGTTAAAAATATGGAGGCATCCAAGCATTTTTACGGCAATATCTTGGGCTTACATCAGCTAATAGGGGCAGAAATTCCCTCAACCTTGATCGAGCTAGTAGCAGCAGGAAAAGTCTGTAATTTTCAAACTCCTGACGGCATTATTTTGGATTTATTTGCCGAACCTGATTTATCCCCTCCAGATCCAGACCCCGCAAAACAATTTACCCGTGCTAACCATTTGGCTTTTGATATTGAACCACAGCTATTTGACGAAGCGATCGCCGTTTTGAAACAGCGACAAATTCCAGTGGCGATCGATGTTGTAACTCGTTTGACGGGGCGGGGTTTTTATATCTACGATCCTGATGGCTTTATTATTGAGATTCGCTGCGATCCTCTGGAGTAATTAGTTTACTTTTTCTATACATGCATCATATAGACCTCTTGTACGAATCAGGCGATCGCTAAATCCAGTCCACAATTGTATAAGCTAGAAATGCTATCAAATTCTTGAATAGCTTTGAGATTGCCCTGCCCTAATTTCTAATATATTTGCACTAATGAGTGTTGTTTTTCGCTACCCTTTTTAAAAGGAGTGAAAATTCCTGACTGCTCACCCTTTAATTCATCATCCTGTTAAATATGGCTTTTGCATCAGTAGTACGGAGGATCGAAACATCACCTTTAACCAAAGAACTACTAACTAAACTAGACCAGGGGCAATCTTTGCTGCTTAATGGGATTCCGCGCTTACCCAAAGGAATTGTTTGCTCTAGTTTGGCACAAGCCGAAAATAAGAACTTGTTGGTGGTGTGTTCTACCCTCGAAGAGGCGGGACGTTGGGCTGCTCAACTAGAGGCAATGGGTTGGGATACAGTGAATTTCTATCCGACTTCTGAAGCCACTCCCTACAGCCATTTTGACCCTGAATCCGAGATTACCTGGGGACAATTATCAGTGATCAGTGAGCAGTTATCAGTAAACAGTGACAGGGGAAAAGGGGAAGGGGAAACCCTAAAGGGTACCGCTTCGCATAAGGGGAAAAGGGAAGAGGGAAAAGGGGATAGTCGTCAACCGATCGCCATTGTTGCTACAGAGCGATCGCTCCAACCTCATTTGCCACCCCCAGAGGTATTTCAGTCTTATTGTCTGACTCTAAAGCCAGGGCAGGAATTAACTTCTAAGCAGCTCGATGAATCATTAGTTAGGTTGGGTTATGAACGAGTAAACCTGGTGGAAACGGAAGGTCAGTGGAGCAGAAGGGGGGATATTGTCGATATTTTCCCTGTTTCGGCGGAATTACCTGTCAGGCTTGATTGGTTTGGGGACGAATTGGAGCAGTTAAAGGAATTCGATCCATCGACTCAGCGATCGCTCGACAAGTTAGAGCAGTTGTTATTAACTCCCACTTCCTTTCGTCACATTATTGCCCAGAGCATTTTAGAGCAGGGAAAGAGTATTGAAAGCTATCTAGAGGATGCAGAATTAGAGGCTTTGCTAGAGGGGAATCCTCCTGAAGGGATGAGAAGATTCTTGGGGATTGCTTTTGAAAAACCTGGGACACTTTTAGATTATTTACCCGACAATACTTTAATTGCTATTGATGAATTAGAACAGTGTCAAGCCCATAGCGATCGCTGGTGGGAATCGGCGCAATTTCAGTGGCAGGATGCACCTCAAAGTCTGCCAAAAATTCATACTGAGTTTGCTAATTGTTTAGAGCAAACTAGTAATTTTAACTGTATTTATTTATCAGAAATAGCTGAAGCCAATCCTCGTTTAGAGATCGCAAATCCTGATGCGGTGGCGGTACATAATTTGCAAGCCCGTCCGATTCCTACTACTCCCCAGCAATTTGCCAAGCTAGCAGGTATTCTCAGAGGAAAACGGGAAATCTATAGCGGTATGACTTTAGAGAAGTATCAAGCTTGGCTAGTTTCAGCCCAGCCTAGTCGTTCGGCTGCTTTATTACAAGAACATGATTGTCCTGTACAGTTTATCCCGAATCCTCAAGATTTTCGAGCGATCGATAAGGCACATATTCAAAGTACGGCGGTGGCGGTTAAATATTCTGGTTTAGCAGAACTGGAAGGATTTATTTTACCTACTTATCGCATCGTTATTGTTACGGATAAGGAATTTTTTGGACAACAAACCTTAGCTACTTCTGGCTATATTCGCAAGCGTCGTCGAGCTACTTCTAAAAAAGTCGATCTGAATAAATTACGTCCTGGGGATTATGTGGTGCATAAGCATCATGGTTTAGGGAAATTTCTGGAGTTAGAAACATTAGTTCACCGTGAATATCTGGTAGTGCAATATGCCGACGGTACCTTAAGAATACCTGCGGATTCTTTAGATATGTTGACGCGATTTCGGCAGACAGGGAAGCGTCCCCCAGAATTAAATAAAATGGCAAATGTAACTTGGTCAAAAACCAAGAGCAGAGTCAAGAAAAATATTAAGAAGCTGGCAGTAGATTTATTAAAACTCTATGCTAAACGCTCCAAACTAGAAGGTTATGCCTATCCTCCTGATAATCCTTGGCAACAGGAACTGGAAGATTCTTTCCCCTATCAACCGACTCCCGACCAACTCAAAGCTACTCAAGAAATTAAAATCGATTTAGAAAGCGATCGCCCGATGGATCGGTTAGTCTGTGGCGATGTGGGCTTTGGTAAAACTGAGGTGGCAATTAGGGCAATATTTAAAGTGATTACTAGCGGCAATAAACAGGTAGCTTTTCTTGCACCGACAACCATTCTGACGCAGCAGCACTATCACACCCTAAAAGAGAGATTTGCCCCCTATCCGATCAACGTTGGTTTACTTAACCGTTTCCGTAGTGCATCGGAGAGAAAGGAAATCATGCAGCGACTAGCCACAGGGGAATTAGATGTGGTTGTAGGGACACAGCAGTTACTGGGTAAGGATGTTAAGTTCAAAGATTTAGGAATGCTGGTGGTGGATGAAGAACAGCGTTTTGGAGTCAACCAGAAGGAAAAAATCAAGGATTTCAAAGCCCAGGTAGACGTGCTAACCCTTTCTGCTACGCCCATTCCCCGTACTTTATATATGTCCTTGTCGGGGATTCGCGAAATGAGCCTAATTACTACTCCTCCTCCATCTCGTCGCCCAATCAAAACCCATCTTTCCCCCTATAATCCTGAAGTGATCCGCAATGCCATCCGTAATGAACTCGATCGCGGTGGACAGATCTTCTATGTAGTTCCTCGTGTCGAAGGGATTGAAGAGATTACTGCCCAACTGCGGGAAATGATTCCTGGGATTAAAATGGCGATCGCTCATGGACAGATGCCAGAGTCGGAATTGGAGTCTACCATGCTCACCTTTAGTAACGGCGAATCAGATTTGCTGGTTTGTACCACCATCATCGAATCGGGTTTAGATATCCCCCGCGTCAATACCATTATTGTGGAGGATTCCCAAAAGTTCGGTTTATCGCAACTATATCAGCTAAGAGGTAGAGTTGGGCGATCGGGAACTCAAGCCCACGCCTGGCTACTGTACCCTAGTAAACAAACCTTATCCGAAACCGCCCGTAAAAGACTCCGCGCAATACAAGAATTTAGCCAGCTTGGTTCAGGCTATCAATTAGCGACGCGGGATATGGAAATCCGAGGGGTAGGCAGTCTTTTAGGTGCCGAACAATCGGGACAAATGACGCAAATTGGCTTCGATCTCTATATGGAAATGCTCCAAGAGTCGATTCAGGAAATCCAAGGGCAAGAAATACCCAAAGTAGAAGATACCCAGATCGATCTTAAACTCACTTCCTTTATCCCTGCCAACTATATCGCCGATCCAGAACAAAAAATGGATGCCTACCGTGCGATCGCTACCGCTACCTCAAAAAAAGAACTGGTTCAGATAGCCGCCGAATGGGAAGATCGCTATGGTTCTCTCCCGAACCCAACCCAGCAATTGATTCAGGTAATGGAGTTAAAACAGATCGCCAAGTCCATTGGTTTTTCTCGCATCAAACCTGAAGGGCAGCAGAATTTAGTTTTAGAAACTCCTATGGCGGAACCAGCTTGGAATCTGATGGCGGAGAATTTGCCGAAGCACTTGCGATCGCGTTTTGTCTATGCACCCAAAAAAGTCATCGTGCGAGGGTTGGGTATTGTTAAGCCACAAAAACAATTAAATGACTTAATTGACTGGCTAGGAACGATTCACAAGGCTTTACCTGAATTGGAGTTGGTTTGAGTTTCGCGCCCTAAAGGACTAGCCATAAAGGATTCCCTAAAGGGTA
>JBEANW010000007.1:0-12025 GCA_041165225.1 Cyanobacteriota bacterium
AAGAAATCCTATCTCAAAGATGATCAAACGTTAGTCAGAGTACTAGATTACAACTCTTCTAGTTAGTATTAAAGTAGGATCTAGAAGATAAGAGTGAAAAAACAATGAATGCTTACAAAGCTTACGTTACGATTACAGAATCACAACAGTTAGTATTATCTGATTTGCCATTTCAGCCAGGACAAAAAGTTGAAGTGATTGTATTAGCTGAAGAGAGTCAAAGCAAAGAAGTTAGTCAAAAGTTAAAGGATTTATTTAATAGAACTCAAGCAATTAAAGGAATTGAAGATATTACAGAGACAGAAATTGTGGAAGAAATTGAAGCTTACCATCGGGGGGAATGAAAAAGATAGTTGTTGACACTAATATTTTGATTTCTGCAATTCTCAAAGGTAAAGTACCACGATTAGTAATTCAATTTATTGTAGATTCTCCTGATTACCAATGGGTTGTTTCTTTAGAAATTTTAGCCGAATACAAAGAAGTATTAAGTCGTGAAAAATTTAAATTAACTGATGAAATTAGAAATGAATGGTTAGAGATGATTGATTTAGTAACAACTTTGATTGATGTCAATGTTGAGATTGATTTTCCAAGGGATAGAAAAGATGCCAGGTTTTTAGAGTGTGCTAGTGTTGCTGAAGCTGATTTTTTAATTACTGGTGATATTGATTTTACTGAAGCCCAAAGTTTGATTGATACTCTTATTGTCTCTGTTTCTTTATTTAATAAGTTGGTTTGTAATCCCGAAAATAACTAATAATTAACTAAACGCTAGTTGCTAAGACTAACCCCCGCCAAAACCATAGCGACGATCGCGCCAATGACGGTATTGATTAAATTTACCAAATCGTTAGTTAACCAAGTAAAGCGAGATTCTAGGGTTGCACCGATTAAACTCTCGATCGTGGTGGCAACAAAAGCAGCAATTATGCACCAAATAATTCCCGCTGGATCAATTAAACCAATTCCCCAGGCAATTGTAGCTAGGATGACGGAAGCCAAAGCTCCTGCTAAAGTTCCCTCCAGGCTGACTGCTCCTTCTGTCCCCCTGGGGACTGATTTTAGGTTAGTGATCAGATAGGTGGTTTTTCCGTAGGCTTTACCCACTTCACTAGCGGTAGTATCAGAAAGCTTAGTACAAAAACTGGCTACGTAACCCAAGACCAATAATTCTTTGATGGGTGATGGAAAAAATAAAGTAGCGATCGCACAGAGAGATGCAGCAAGAGCTGAACTCCAAACATTCCCTGCTCCTCTCATACCCGATCGTTCTTCCGCTATCCCTTCCGCTGTTTTCTGCTCAATTCTGACAAAGGTTAATGCTGAACCTAGAACAAAAAATAACATCACGATCAGATAACCACGCCAACCTAGAGTTCCCCAAACTAAGACTCCTAGAATTGCACCATTGAGATTACCAACAGGAGTTAATAGCTTTTTGGGGCTAATAACCGCAGCTAGTAGTAAAACAGTATTGATTGTTAAAGCGATCGCCCAAGGATTAAACCAACCAAGAGTGTCAAACATTTCCTAAACTTAGTGAAAGATATTAAAGATATTTTTTAAGCTTATCAACCGACGATGCTTAATAATAAAAGATTGTTAATCTAGCTCACCGCAATTATGGCTCTTTCTAAACCTGAAGCAAAACAACTCTTAGAACGCATGATCTTTGACGATCAAGCACCGAAAGACTGGATCGAAGACGTTTGGGGTATTACGCCAATATTAGGAGATAGTGCAGCTAAACTATACGAAGCCTTTGAAGCCTTGATCGAGTGTTGTCCTGAAGAAAAGCTGGATGGATTATTGCAGACTTATCTACAAGAGCAAATGGATAGCTAAAATGGTGTTGCTGATTTTAAAGATATCGTTGTAAAACTTCTTGAGTTGCCAAGGCTGTTTTTGACCAGCTAAACTTTGCTGCTTGTTGCAGACTTAATTTGCTCAATTGCGATCGCATTTTTTGATCCGTGATCAGCTCCATCATTGCCGAAGTGATTTCAGAAGTGCTGTAGGGATTGATCAAAATTGCCGCATTTTCAGTTACTTCAGGTAAAGAAGCCAAATTAGAGGTGATTACAGGGGTTCCACAAGCCATTGCTTCTAATACAGGTAAGCCAAACCCCTCCCAAAAAGTCGGAAAGACTAAAGCGACGGCATTACTAATTACCCCTGGTAACTCTTGATAACTTAAATAGTTGAGCCATTGAACACGGTGAGCAATGCCTAATTCTTGTGCTTGGCGTTGGAGTTGAGGAGTGAAACGAGGGTCAGTTGAACCTGCGATCGCCAAATGATAATCTTGATTAGGGATCTGGGCAAAAGCGGTAATTAACCCAGAGAGGTTTTTGTAAGGATCGGAGCGACCAAGATATAAGAAGTAGGGTGCTTCAGAGTTATTAGTTTGTTCTCTAGGATAAAAATTAAGGCGATCGTATCCCAGTAAAATTGGTGTAACTTTAGCAGCATCAATACCGTAATAATCAATTACATCGGTGGCGGTAGCTTGAGAATTACATACTATATGTACTGCCTGGCTGAGTACCTGGGGAACTACATAGCGAAAATAATTGGTTAGAGGAGAGGTGCGATGGGGAAAACGCAGGGGAATTAAATCGTGACACATGACTATATAGCGAGATTTACTGTATAGAGGTGCTTCGGGAATAGGGGAATAGATTAAGTCTGCCTGTAACTGTTGATAGATCCTGGGAAGCTGAAACTGTGTCCAAAGTAATCGCCTCAAATGCCCTTTACTTCCCTGGGCTGGAGTCATGTTATCAGCAATCTGATGGTGATTAAACCCTGGGAATTTTACTGCCGATAGCAAGGTTGGCTGTAGATCCAAACTATTAATTAAATTTTGAGCATAGGTAGCAATTCCTGTTGGTTGATCAAACAAAACAGCGAGATTAATTAACAGAAAATTGGACATTTAGTTTAAACATTGAAAATTATAGGTCAAGTTGCCAGAGAATTATTCCCTAACAAACCGAAAAAAAAATGCTTAACTGGGAACTATGTTAATGGAATTGATTGAGTTGCTACACCATAGGGGGATTTAAAGTGTCTTTAAATTGGATGAAATCGCTAATATCAGTGTCTTTTGGTTTGTTGCTCTGGGATCAAGGGGTATTAGCCCAAGTTTCTCCCTCTACTTCTAGCTCTAACTCCACTCCTACTATAGAGCGCACTGAAGAATGTGAGTTATTAGTCGTTGGAGGGGGATTATCTGGGGCGGCCGCTAGTTATGAAGCTCTGCTGGCGGGTAAAACTGTCTGTATGACGGAAATTACTGACTGGGTTGGGGGTCAAATATCTGCTCAGGGAACTTCGGCATTAGACGAAAGAACTACTCAACGCTCTAAGTTGTTTTTTCCCCGTGGCTACCTAGAATTAAGGCAACGGATTGAAAAATATTATGGCAAACTCAATCCTGGGAACTGTTGGGTAAGTGAATCTTGTTTCCTACCTAAAGATGCCAACAAATTTATCTGGGAACAGCTCGAAGATGCCGAGAAAAAGGGTGGCGGAGAACTTAAGTGGTTTCCCTCTACGGTAATTAAAGATCTAAAGATCGAAACTATTACGGGAGAAGGAACAGGTAAACAAATTACCAGTGCCATCGGTATTCAACATAGCTCGAACAATAAATATTTACCCTTAAATACCCTCCCTTTATCCAGCACAATTGAGGATGCCTATAGCTACGAAGACTCCGAAAAATTTAACAAAGAAATAATTCGCTTTGTTCCCGCCAGTACCTCCGAAAAAGCAGCGGACTGGTATGTCATTGAAGCCACAGAAACAGGCGAAATTGTCGGTCTAACGGATATTCCCTATCGTTTAGGAATTGATCCCGTCTCTTCCTTTGAACCCTCTGCTTCCAGTGTTCCAGGGGATCAGTACTGTACCCAAGGGTTTACCTATACCTTTGCGATGGAGGCGACAGATAAACCCCAAATACATGAGATGCCCACTTTTTATAGCAAGCATCAAAATTATTACAGCTATGAACTAGCCAGACTAGCAGACTTTAATTTAGTTTTTACCTATCGTCGTATCTGGAGTCCTCAAGCGGGAGATCTCGAAAAATTCAGTGGCATTGAATTTACTGCCCCAACTCCTGGAGATATCTCAATGCAGAACTGGACATGGGGGAATGATTATCGTCCAGGAACAGCAGAAGATAATCTGATTTATACTCATAAGCAGTTACAGGAATTAGGTCAGCTTGAGCCGAATGGCTGGATGGGGGGATTGCGTACCACAACCCTCAGTCGAGGAGAAGATCACGCCCTGGGTTATTTCTACTGGTTAGTGGCGGGGACTACCGACTCTCAATTGGGAGATGGAGTGAAAAAACCCTATCCTAACAACCTTTTGCTTCAGGGGATAGACTCGCCAATGGGGACGGCTCATGGCTTATCAAAATATCCTTATATCAGAGAAGGTCGTAGAATTGTGGGGAGGGTCTATCCTGGCTATTCAAAAGGCTTTGAGATTAATGAAATTGATATCTCACGGGCGGACTACCGCAATGAATTTTACAGTCAACAACTTGGAGCCAAAGCTTATCGTCAACTCTGGACAAAACTAGATAAAGATGATCCGATCGCCAATAAGAACCTGAACATTGATAAAATTCAACAGCGTACTCGTGCGTCAATTTATCCTGACTCTGTAGGTATTGGTCACTATGCGATCGATTTTCATCCCTGCATGAACGAGAGTCCTGCGGAAAAAGCAGGTAATACAGAACGTGAGGGGGAAAGAAAAGGTGGCGGACAAGCTTATCCCTTCCAAATTCCTCTTAGGGCAATGATTCCTCAAGAAATTGATAATCTAATTGTGACAGGCAAGAGTATTGCCACCAGTCATATTGCTTCTGCTGCCTATCGGGTACATTCTTTTGAATGGTCTTCTGGGGCGGCGGCGGGGATTACCGCCAGCTTTGGTTTGGAAACAGGGGTCATGCCCTATCAGTTGGTCGATGAGCCATTAATTAAGGAAAATCAGTTTAAGGTTCTCAAAAAAAGATTAGAAGCCAGTGGTAATCCGACCGCATTCCCCAATACCTCGATCTTTAATCAGGATTGGTCAGAGTGGCATTAGGTCAAATTAGGACTTACCCGACTCGCCCCCTAAATCCATGCCAGTTCCTCGTTTAGTAGCGATCGCAATTTTAACCTGCTGCATTTGTATAGCGATCGCACCAGGAACTCCTGTCCTTGCTAAATCACCAGATTGGATAGTTCGCAGTAATGAGTTTGCCGATCGCTTATCAACAGCGATCGCTGCCGAAGATTGTCAGAAAAAACTGGCTGTGAGGGAAAGTTTACTAGCAATTAATCCCACCTTTAAAGCCTGTAGACAGAAAAGTGTTCTGCAAACAGTAAAAAGCCTCAAGCAAAAACTTGCTCAAGAAAAGAATGCAGCCCTGCGTATAGATTTGGAAATCCTGCTTAAAGTTGGACAGCGACAATTGCGATCGTATACCCTCGACGAAAAATATCGTGTACCCTATATCGACCTGAGTAAGGCTATTTTAGACAGCCTCAAATCAACGTTAAATGCATCGTCATCAACTGAGAAACAGCAAACAATGATGCTGGCAAAGTTAAAGCAATACGCTGGAGTCGAACCAGGTAAAACGGCGAGACAGTCCGTTGGCGGGGTTCGCCCGCTTGAAGGAACTGTCGAGGGTGCACTTACTTCTTCTGTAGAACAAGCCATTCTCGCGCAACTGCAAAAACCTGAAGTTGCTTTTCCCAGTCAAGAACAGCTAAAAAGGGACTTGAAAAATAATGCATCTCAAGTATATGAAATTGATACTTTTTTGGCGCAGCAAAACGTTCCAGACTATAAACAAGCTTACGCAAAACTGAAAACGCAGTTATTTGATTATGAAACATTTATTCGTCGGCAGGTTTTGACCAAGAGCGAGAAAAATTTTCCCTTGCCAACTGAACTGTATACCCTGAAGCTAGAAGAACAAGGCATTGAAACGCCGATCAAAGAAGTAATGCAGCAGGCACATACTGCTTTTCTGCAAGTACAGCAGCAAATGGCAGCGATCGCACCTCAGATTGCCCGCCAAAGAGGATTTAAAGCAGCCGATTATCGAGATGTAATTCGAGAGCTGAAAAAAGAACATCTCTCCCCGAAACAAACTTTGCGTCTCTATCAAAGCCGTGCCAAAGATCTAGAAACTATTATTCAACGGGAAGATTTAGTAACTCTCCCCAAGGATAAACTCAAGATTCGTTTAGCTACAGCTAAAGAAAATGAAAACTTTCCCGTTCCCCTCTACGATGGTGATTTCTTTGTAATTCCAGTACTGCAAAATCGAAAAAAAGCCAGACTGTACAATGATTTTACTAATTCACCAATGTCATGGACGCTGACGGTTCATGAAGGAAGACCTGGACATGATTTACAAACTACCGCAATTGAAACCCAAATTAAAAACCAAAAATTATCTTACGCTCGCACCGATTTTGCTTATAACGCCACTACTGTTGAAGGCTGGGCAACTTATGGGGAGGCAATGATGCGACCCTATCTGCCCCTTGACGGGCGATTTATGTCCCTCGAATTTCAATTACTTCGTGCTGCTCGGGCATTTTTAGAACCAGAACTTCAATTAGGCAAAATTACTACCGCTGATGCTTTACAGGTTTTGACTCAAGATGCTGGATTTTCTACGTTTTTTGCTCAACAAGAAATTAAGCGTTACACCGAAACTTTTATAGGTCAAGCGCCAGCTTATTTCTATGGTTATCAACAATTTTGGCAATTGCGATCGCAAGCTGAAAAAAAACTGGGGAAACGATTTAACGTTAAAAAATTTCATGATTTTGTCTTAATGCAAGGATATTTGTCACCTAAATTATTAGAACAACTACTTTAATCAAAAATGGTCATTCTACTAGATCATCCCATCGTCACAAAAAGCTAGGTAAGGACAGTAGGCGCATTTTTCCATTGTCGGGGTAGCTATATAATTACCCTGATATATGTTCTGCGCTAAACCATGAGCTTCGGATGCAATCTCTTCTAAGTGACTTTTCGTAAAAGTGTGGATCTTGTCGTGGCGTAAATAGACAACATGAGCATTGGGATGATTTAGGGCAGCGGCATAAACCCAAAGTTGAAAACGGTGATCCTTGGGTTCCATAGTGCGATCGCTTTTATAGTCTAATACCCAGTCATGACCCACTAAATCGATGACACCATTAAAAGTGAGGCGATCGAGTTTAAAGCTAATCTGTTGTTCTTTGGCTACGGCTGTCTGCCGCAGGTGTTGATATACAGGTAGTTTAAAGAATCTGATGGCTAAAGCGATCGCTTCATCAAATACTGATTGCGACCAATCGGCTTCGGCAAAGGGCAATAAGTCTTTAACTTGAGTCAGATTATGTTCTAGGGCTTTATGGACTAACGTTCCTGTTTGCATACTATAGGCTAGACCTTCCCCTAAACCTGGATGTCCATCGATAAAGTGCAGTTTAAATCGTTGAGGACATCGAGCATAGTCGGTTAAAGCGGTAACAGGCAGTTCTGATAATCCTGAACCCACGGAATCAATTAATAACGGTGACAGATGTTCTGGCAAAGGATGAGTTTGGGGTACGGGGGGCAGGGCTTTAACATCGGTATAGGGAATGGTCTGGGTTGGGATGTTGGCAGCGGAGAGACCCCGCTGTAGACGGTTTAGTTCTCCTTTGTAGGGTTCCGCAGCACTCAAGATTAGGTAGTCTCTAGCCCTAGTCAAGGCGACGTATAATACCCGCACTGCTTCTTCGCGATTTTGTTGTTCTTGGAGATATTCTAACCAGCGATAGAGTACTGGCTTTTGGGTTTCTCCTAGAGGGTTTTTACTGGTTACTGCCACACCTAATTGGGCATCAAAACGAATTGCTGGATAAGACTTAGGGCGTTCTTTACTCAGATCCGCCACCATCACTAAACTCCACTCTAAACCTTTGGCAGCATAGATCGTCATTAAAGAGACAGCATTGGTAATGGATAATATCGGGCGAGGTACTGCCACCTCCTTTTCAGATAAACCCTTGAGACGACGCACTACCCCAAACAGATCGTAACTACCCTGTTCCAGCTCTTTAACTAACTGCCCAAATCCGCGCCAATCTGCCAATCTTCTGTCCGCCCCAGGTAAGTTAGCCATTACAGCGGTATATCCCGTCAACCGATCTGCAAGCTGCAAGACGCGAGAGGGTAGTTCTGCTTGAGACGACTTTAATAACTGTTGTAAGACTCGAACTGGACGAGACAATTCTGGAAACTGCATTTTTTGTACTTCATCCCACCAGCAAGAATCTAGCTCTGATGTTGCGTCTGATGTTGCGGTTGCAAAAGATTCCCGTACTTGAAATAATAGGCGATCGCTCAAGGCAAAAAAAGGACTCCGCAACACTGCCACTAGAGCAAGATCATCCCGTGGATTAGCCAGAAATCGTAGTAAAGCCGTAGCATCTTTAGCTTCTCTAGTAGCTAACAAATTACCTCCTCCTCCAGGGGCGACAGGAATACCAAGGGCTGCCAGTGCTTCGCCGTATACTTCTAAAGGTTGCCAGGTACGAGTCAAAATAGCAATATCTTTCGGTTCCAGGGGGCGAGTCTGTCTAGTATGTCGATCAAATATAGGAGTTTGGCGATCGAGCATTTGTTTGATTCTGGCTGCGAGGCTAAAGGCTTCTACTCGCTGTCGATTTGCCCGATTAGGCTTCGGCGGTTTTGCTGCATCTTTTTCTGCCCCTTCTGGGGTCAGAGGATCGCCAATAACTAGCACTTGTAGATATTTACCCGTTCCACTGCTGTCTCCTAATGATGCTGATGGACGGAAAGCATTTAGATCCTGATGATTTTCTGCTAGCAAGGGGACAAACATCTGATTCAATTGATCAATTAAAGTTTCATGGGTGCGAAAGCTGGTACTGAGAATTACTTCCTTGCCGTTGTTACTCAAAATGCGATCGCGAAATTGTTGAAATACCCTGATATCCGCCCGTCGAAAACCATAAATTGACTGCTTGATATCGCCCACAATAGTTAATTCTGCTTTAGAAGTTAAAGTATTGAGTAACTCTGCTTGAGTGGGGTTAGTGTCCTGAAATTCATCGATCAGAAATACTTGCCATCGTTGATGATAATAATCTTGCACTGAAGTCTGAGTTAATGCCTTGAGGGCATATAGTTCAAGATCGCTAAAGGTAAGCACTTTGCGCTGTAGCTTAAGCCGACTAAGATAGCCCGTAACTTCTTGATAGGCTGACCTTAAAGCTGGCAGCATTAATTTTAACTGCTCATCTGCCTCCCCCAACGCTAAATCTAATAATCCTTGATTAGTTACTCTTCTAACCAAGTCTCTTAAAGTAGTTAAAGCATGTTTGACAGCTTTCATATCCTGCCAATTCTTACTGCTGCCGACTCTGAGGTTAACCTGTTGAATGGTAGCGATTGCCATTTCGATATTGTCCGCATTTTCCAAATCGGCGATCGCATTTAAAACAGCCAGACGCATTATTTCTAATTTATCCCCTCCTTGCCCTTGATGCTGTCTTAGGATCTCTCGACTAGGCTGCCATGAGCCATCACTTAAGATAGTTTTTACCGCCTGTAATCGGGCATTAACAATTAATTGCTCCCAGTCTTGAATCCCCTGCTGTAAAGCTTGCTGCGCCGTATAAGGATCATCGAGCAACCTGCCCAAAACATCTTTTAACAGAGAATAAGGGATAAGCTGAAAAACCTCTGGGGATAGTTGCCCCATTGCCTGCTGTAATCCATCATTTAACCAGACTTGTCCTTCTAAATCATCCAATACTTGAAAATCCGCAGGAATGTTTAATACTTGAAAGTGTTCCTGACAAACTCTGGCGGAAAGGGCGTGGATTGTACTAATTTGAGCAGCTTCCAACTCTGCCAGGAGATCTAAACGCTGGGGTAACTCTTGGCTGACTAAAGTTCGGATACGCGATCGCAATTCTGTAGCAGCCTTCTCGGTAAAAGTTACCGCCACGATCTCCAACGGCGATAAATTTCTCTCCCGTAGATAATAAAGATAGCGCTCTGCCAACATATGTGTCTTACCCGTACCCGCCCCTGCTGTAATTACCACACTACAGGGCGCATAAGCTGCTGCTTGTTGTTCGGGAGTAAGATTAGACATGCAAAATTATGTCCAGGATGAATTAACTCTGTATATATTAACTGGTCACAAGTTAACCTTCTTTATTTATATTGTTACCCTTTTAGAACTACCAAAATGTTAAAGTGCGTTTAGAAATAATTACCGATAATTCAAAATCGCTAATAAAATATTTTCGGTGTTTTTATGTCTTCTTCTTTCAACCAGGGAATTCTCGTCACCATTATCTGTGAGGCGGTTTTACAAGATCGCCTAATTAAGTTACTGCAAACATTAAATGTCTCTGGATATACAATTATTCCAGCACAGGGTGCAGGTGGACATGGCAGACGAATGGGAGATATGGCTGGCTACAACACTAATATCGAAGTTAAAACGATTGTTTCAGCCGAAATATCCGATCAATTACTCGAAGATTTAAAAGACTTTCCTCAAAATCACGCTTTAATTGCCTTTAAACAAACTGTAGAAGGTTTATTTGATTAGCATTAAGCGGTATTTATTTGAGCTTAAATTGATATTGTTCAGGAGTAAGACTAGACATGATTACTAAAAACTAATTCTAAACGCTGTTGCGATCGCTTTAAGGCTTCTTCTGGAGTCTGTTCTCCGAGTAAACTAGCCTCAATTGCCCTGCCTAGGTTTTCCGAGAGTCGATTGTATTCAGGAATTATCGGACGAGATTTTGCCCACTGCATCTGTTCGAGGAAGACTTTAATTACAGGGTTTTCTGCCACAAAGTTTTGATAAGCTGCACTCTGTTGGGATTTAACATTTACGGGGAGATATCCTGTTTTTAAGGCCCAAGTAGTCTGAAACTCTTCACTCAGGACATACTCCAGAAACCTAAGACTAGCTCGTTCTCGTTTAGGAGTGGTTTTAAAGACAAATAAGTTTTCTCCGCCAATTACGGCAGCAGGCTGATTCGCAATGGGAATGGGAAAGACTCCATAGTCGATCTTAGTCGATGTTAACTGAGCTAATGTCCAAGGCCCTGTAATTTGCATTGCCACCTTCCCCGCCACAAAGTCATCGATTTCATAACCTCGTTCGGGGGGAGACAGCACCGCCACTCCAGATTTTACCAAGTCAGCACCAAATTGCAGAGCCGCGATCGCCCCCTGATTTACTAAACTCGGTTTGCCCTGGGCTAAGATTTCTCCTCCCGCACTATAGATAAAAGGTAGCCAAGTAAAGACAGTCCATTCTTCCTTCCCTAAAGATAAGAAAATACCATGTTGATCAAGGCGATCGTCGTGATTACGATCTAGGGTCAATTTTGCAGCTACCTGTTGTAACTCTGTCCAGGTTTTGGGTAGTTCCCTGATTCCCGCTTGTGCAAAGAGACTAGGACGATAAAATACCGCTCCATTATTGGTGGCAAAAGGCACAGAAAGGATCTGACCATCTAATTTCATGGAGTCGAACATCGCGGGGTCAATTTCTGCTTTAATTGCCGAGTTATCGAGCCAATCATCTAAGGGCAACAAAGCCCCTAATTGGTTGAGCTTACCGCCGATTTGTGCCACAAACCAGAGAATATCTGGGGGTTGCTCACTCACCGTCGCGGCTAGAATTTTCGGTAGTTGCGTATCAGGCTGTCCAATATATAGAGACTCCACTTCCAGATCAGGATTGCTTTGATTAAACTTGTCCACCAATTCTTGAAAAATAACTCGATTCTCTGGAGGATTAATGCCATGCCAAAAAGTGATCTTGGTTACATTTGGTTTACCAGCAAGGGTTTGGTGACTACTGCAACTACTAAGCAACAAAAAAGTGAGGAGCAATAGACAAATTAAGCCCGTCTTAATACACTTTTTCGCTACTTTATAATCTGCAACT
>JBEANW010000008.1:0-4479 GCA_041165225.1 Cyanobacteriota bacterium
TATGTGAGCTAGATGTTGATGAGTAAAACGTACCTGTAAACGAACGCCATCCGCCGAAGGTATTCCTATCTCCTCCTTGAACATCAATAGCAGATGTCTCAAACGCTCTTCGATTCTTTTGATCGTCACAATTGTTGATAGCTGTTGAGTTTTCTCCAAGCGATCGCAAAAATTGGCTAAGAGCCTTCTTGCCAACATCGGAGACTCAGCTATATTCTCCTGCGAGTAATATTCAAGATCAACATCGGACAAGGCTGTGGCGCGATAGACTACGAAAGAGCTGAATGTACAATTTTCAAAAGTACCATTAGCTGTTACGAACCCAACTATTACTTCGTTTCCGTCAGTTCTAAGTCTACTTAATTGCACTATACCCCGATCAACTTGCCAGACTCCTGAATGTAAGACAGGAATTTCAGCTCCTGATTGATATTTTTGCCCAGCCAGTTTTTTTGCGTCGCTTTTGGTGTTTGAATTTAAATTTATTAGTTGACTCATAAAACACATTTTCCAGGATTTACTATTAGTTTATGATGTCGAAAAACCTCTATCTAAAGTAGTATTTTGAGGTGTATTTTTTAGGTAAATTTAAATTCTGATTTTTAGACACCTACTTCAACCACACATAGTTTGTTTAACTTTGTCTAAGCGATAACGGACATAGCAATAACTCAGGGAAAATCTTAACTTTTTAAGTTATACGAATTTGTCTATAATCGTAGATATCACAAGGCTTAGAGAAATTTGCTTGATGCTCAAAATAATTAAACTGCAATTAATTGATTTTGTATACTTTATTTCTAAAAAAGGCGTTACGATCTAAGAGTATTAGGGTTTAAAATCAAATTATTAAATATCCTGGGAAAACTTGGGGAGGCTTTTTGGTCACGGCGAAACGCTCACTCCAGGCATCGATCACAGGGATTAAACTAGCCAAAAAAGCTTTTAGTCATAAAGGATGGACTCAAGAAAATCTGGCAGAAGAAGTAGATTTAAAGACTCGGCAGCCAGTCTGGAAATTTTTTACAGGTCGTCCCATCGAACGTTATAGTTTTATCGAAATTTGTGCTGTTTTAGACTTAGATTGGCGGGAGATAGCTCTTAATCCACCAGAGGATTTTCTCGAACCAGGAAAACAAACCCCGATTAATATCGATGCCCTAGTCAAAAAGGTGCGATCGCAACGGCACTTAAAAATTAAAAGTCAGTGCGGTACTTTACAGTTGTTAGACACCAACCGTCTTGTAGATCTTGAACATATCTATATCGATGTCAATATTTTACAGGAAATTGCCAGTCAACAGTGGACAGACATCTCGAATCTACAAAATCCGACCGCTCAAGAATTTGATCGCTTTGGTTTAGGTCAAATTGCTCAATTGCAAACATCAGGCATGAGTGCAGTCAAAACTCACTCTAAGCTTAGATTACTGGGTAAACCTGGGTGTGGTAAAACTACTTTTCTGCAACATCTGGCTATTGAATGCAACCAAGATAATTTTGCTGCCGATTTAGTTCCCATCTTTATTACCTTAAGAGATTTTGCCGACAACTCAAAAGAGACGGGGACATTTAGCTTATTAAATTACATTGGCGCTGAGTTGATCGCCGATGGTGTTACCGAACAGTCCACAAGCAAAACTTTACTACGTGGGGGTAGAGTTTTACTTTTACTGGATGGACTCGATGAAGTTTCTCATCAAGATCATAAGTCAGTCTTAAAGGAAATTCGCCAATTCTCTGAAAAATATTCCCAAAACTTGTTGATCGTCACCTGTCGAACTGCTGCCAAAATCTTTAACCTCAAAGGTTTCACTGATGTCGAAATTGCTCCGTTTACTCAATCGCAAATTGTTGCCTTTGCCCAGAAATGGTTTGCTGTGTTTACCCCAAAAAACGATCTGGACGATTTAGATTTGGCAGTTCAGTTCATCGCCAAGTTGGATCTGCCTGAAAACCTGTCATTCCGTAGGCTGGTAGTCACGCCTTTATTTCTCCATCTTGCTTGCTGGGTATTTCATCGCCAAGAAAAATTTCCTCAGCAAAAAGCCGAATTTTATAAGCAATGTCTAGATCTGCTTTTGGGCAAATGGGATGAAATTAGAGGCATCGAGCGGGATGAAGTTTATCAAGGATTTTTATTGCCCCAAAAGCTCAAACTGATGAGTCAGATTGCTGCTACGACTTTTGAACAGGGAAATTACTTTTTTGAGCAAAAAACTGTCGAACAGCAGATTGGCGACTTTATTAGTAATTTACCCAATGCCTCCATTGAACCAGAAGAACTACAGTTAGATAGCGAAGTTATACTTAAGGCGATCGAGTTGCAACATGGGCTATTAGCCGAACGAATGCGGGGAATTTTCTCTTTTTCCTCGTTAACTTTTCAAGAATACTTTACCGCTCGAAAAATAGTTGCCAGCCATAATTTACAGTCACTAGAGCGGGCTTTGGAACGTTTGGTCAGTCATATTACCGAACCACGTTGGCGCGAAATTTTTTTGTTGACGACGGCGATGTTACGGAGTGCAGACTCCTTGGTACATTTGATGAAACAGCAAATTGATACCTTAGTCGCTCAAGATCCTTATCTCCAAGAGTTTCTAACCTGGGCAAATCAAAAATCTCTCTTGGCACCCAAATCCACCCTAGTAGCAAATCGCGCTTTTTATCTTGGTCTGACGCAAACTCCTCATCTCGCTCCCCACTTTGCTCTTGCCTGTATCCTCAACCAGGGTATTTTTCTGGATACATTATTAGATAGCCTCGTGTTGGAATGCGCCATAGACTCCAGTTCGGATTTTGTCCATGCTCACTCTTGTGCTGATGCTCTTGGTAATGCCCTAACTATTGTTCTCGATGTTGGATTACATCAATCTTTGCAACAGATCAAAGATCAACTTCCCGATCCTGATCGGGATCGAGCAGCTTTTCGGTCATGGTATCAAGTCAATCATCTAGCCTGGAATGAGCAGTTAAAAACTGCGATCGCTCTACATCATAATATTGAATCCAATTGGCACTTTAGCCCCGAACAAGAGGAAATTCTGCAACGCTACTATGATGCCAATAAGTTGCTCCTCGATTGCCTTAACAGTAACTGTGAAGTAACCTCTACGGTGCGACAAGAGATTGAAGCTGCTTTATTATTACCTGGAAAAGAAATCGAACAGAGAGAGTGGGATCAATAAGTGGCACGCCAAAAAGAGAAAATTAATGTATGAATTAAAGCGAAGCAAATAACTTCACCTGCCAATATTGTTTTAAAATTTATCACGAACTCAAACATAACAAACTTATCTTATACATTTCAAACATTGGTCACAATAGATCTGCTTTAGCATATACAAGAGAATCAAAAGAAATAGCATCAAACACTAATTAATCCTAATTTTAGGAGTTAATAAATGAGTATCGTTACCAAAATGATTCTCCAGGCAGATGATCAGGTTCGCTATCTGACTCCTGGAGAACTAGAGCAGATTGATATCTTTATTAAAAGTAGCGATCGCCGTCTCAAACTTGCCCAAGCCTTAACCCAGAGTCGCGTTCGCATTGTTAAACTGGCAGCAGATGAACTTTTTACTAAGCATCCGTACTTAACAGCGATTGGTGGTAATGCTCACGGGAAGGAAATGACTGCTACCTGTTTACGGGACATGGATTATTACCTACGTTTAATTTCCTACAGTATTGTTGCGGGAAACAATACGCCACTTAAAGAGATTGGCATTGTTGGGGTTCGTCAAATGTACAAATCTCTTGGTACTCCCATTGATTCTGTTGCCGAAAGTGTCCGTAATCTGAAAAAGATCGCGATCGCTCTTTTGCCAGGAGAAGATGTTAGCGAAGTTGGTGCATACTTCGATTATTTAATTGCTGCACTGGCATAAATTATCTAGATGCAAACATTATTTAGGATGATAACCATCGTAGTTAATGCCGAAGATACATTTGCGTTTAATTTTGCGATCGCTTTTCTGCTGGAGATACAAGTCATAGCGATCGCTCAACTATTCTGAATTCAGATTTTTTTTAATCGTCCCGTTCATCTTGAAGACGCGCATACAAGGTTAGCTCTGGCTCTAGGGCTAAATGATCCTTGGGAAAATCTAAACCTGATTCGATAGCCGTGAACTCTCTCCATCCAATCAATAGCGCACTAGCACCACCTGTGTTTAAGTCCCGTTAGAGATAAAAGAAAAAATAGACATAAGCTAAAGTTATGATTTGCATTACTAATTACAATGTAATATTCCTTGATAAAGCATAAATACTTAGCTATAGTTATTTCATAGACCAGGGGAAATCATTCATAAAGCCTCTCGCCTTACCTAGTTTAGAACCTAGGCAACTAAATACATAAACAACGCAATCATAAACACAATGACAACTACTTTACAACAGCGCGAAACCCAAGGTAATTGGGAACGCTTTTGCCAGTGGGTAACAAGTACCAATAACCGCATCTACGTCGGT
>JBEANW010000009.1:0-7899 GCA_041165225.1 Cyanobacteriota bacterium
TTTGCGGTGATTCCCTTGGTGATGTTTACCAGCGATCGCCGTTTGATGGGGGAGTTTGTCAATCCTCCTTGGCTGAAGGTTCTAGCCGAAGCTGTCGCGACAGTGATCGTAGGGCTAAATGTTTGGCTGCTGGTGCAAACGTTTGTGAAATAACTGGCGTTACGCACACTTGCTGTTGCATTAGAACAAATTAGCTTACTTTTTTAACTCAATTTTCATCCAAAATTCATATCAAGATCACTGCATTTAATTGGAACGAGAATACAATGTAAGCAGAATACATAATATAACTTTTTAGGTTACATGATAATTAAACAGAACATTTTATCAATTACATCTTCTAGATCTTTAGCTTTAATTTTATTATTAGCCTTATCTTTGGTTGCCACTGAGTCAAACATAGCTACCGCAGAAAACAAATCAATTTACACGACGAAAAAACATCAAGTCACTTTTGAACCGCCCCAAGGAAGCAAGCCAACGCAAACCGTAGGGGGAGCTTCTAGAGGGGGACAATGTTCTCTGGATTCGATGGTGCTTGAAGACTTGTCTTTTACTCCGCTATTACCCATAGATAGTAAGGCTCTCACTACGGAATCGCATCCTACCTTATTGGTTTATCAGCCTAAAACCTCGGCAACTAAAGCCTTATTAACAGTGAAAGATGCCGTAGAAAATTATGACTATCAAGCTATCATGCCCATTAGCGATCGCTCTGGCATTATCAGTCTGACTATCCCCGATGATGCCCCAGCCTTAGAGGTCAACCATGAATATCAGTGGTCATTAGTTTTAATGTGTGACAATCAGCTTCGGCCAGATAGCCCCGTGGTTCAGGGTGATGTGATGCGAGTCGCGGCTAATAGTTACCTAACGGATAAACTAGCCCAATCAGACTTACTGGAGAGTGCGGCGCTTTATGGCAAGGAAGGTATTTGGTACGATACTCTCGCTTCCCTGGCAAAACTTAAGAGTACTAGTCCTAAAGACCAGGATATTGCTGCTAGTTGGGAGAATCTACTGAACAGTGTTGGTCTAGAGGAGGTCGCCAGAGCGGAATTTGTCGAGTAAATTAGGAGTCGAAGCTAAGAGATTGGCGATCGATACTGTTTGCAAAATTACGGTAAAAATCTTTGGTTGGGTCAGAACTAACACAAAAAATCAAAAAGTTGGGGGGTGTTCTAGCTATCCCCTCTTCTGTAACAGCCTTAGTAATTGCGATCGGTTTGACAGGGGTGTATCACACTTTAGAGTGGTCTGTCTTTGACCAATGGTTTCGGCTCCGAACCAAGGAAGCTAGAGATTCCCGTGTTGTCTTAGTGGAGGTAGGTGAATCAGACATTCAATCATTGGGTCAATGGCCTATGTCTGACGGCACGATGGTAGAGTTATTAACTCAGATCAAACGACAGCAACCTAGAGTCATTGGTTTAGACTTCTATCGCGATCTTCCCCAGGGAACTCCTGCCGAGCATAGGCGACTAGCACAAATTTTTCGCTCCACCCCCAACATTATTGGAGTTGAAAAAGCCATCAATGATCAGATCAAGGCTTCTCCTGTATTAAAAGCCTTGGGTCAAGTTGCGATGGCTGATTTTGTTTTAGACTCGGATGGCAAGATACGGAGAGGTTTGAATTTAGCAGGTTTTGATAATGGCGAAGTCGGTTTTGGCTTAGGCACCCTGACTGCCTTAATGTATTTAGAGCAGGAGCAGGTTTTCTTAACAGATGGTGCTAAACCGACGGAAAAAACCTTGGGTCAGACCAAAATTTCGGCTTTAACCAGTAATTCCGCAGGATATGTCAATGCTGATACGGCGGGATTTCAAACTCTGATTAATTATCGTGGCGGAGAGGATAGCTTCATTCATGTTTCCCTCACCGACGTTTTGCAGGGGCAGATTCCAGAGGATATTTTTGGCGATCGCTTGGTGCTGATTGGGGCAACGGCTCCCAGTTTAAATGATTTTTTCTATACTCCCTATAGTTCTGGTTCTCAAGCTTCCCAAAGGATGCCTGGGGTCTATATTCATGGCAATATTGCTAGCCAACTAATTGCCTCGGCGCTAGATGATCGCAAGATGTTACAGGGAATTTCCGAGCCTGGGGAATGGCTGTGGATTTTGGGTTGGTCTTTGGTCGGTGGAAGCTTGGGCTTAGTCTCATTGCAGATGAATCTTTTGGATAAAGATTTATGGAATTCTCTTAAATTCAAGCTTTTGGAGACTGTTGTGCCGATTGGAATACTATTTACCAGCAGCTATCTCCTATTTTTAGGGGGCTATTGGTTGCCTACCGTTGCGCCTCTACTAGCTTTAGTTAGCACCAATCTAATGGTTACTGGCTTCTACTATCAAAATCAAAAACGCATTGCTTTCATCGATGATCTAACTAAGATTGCTAACCGCCGTTTCTTCGATCATTTTCTCGAACAACAGTGGTCGAAATGTCAGCGAGATAATCAAGATTTAGCCTTGATTTTTTGTGATGTTGATTTTTTCAAAGTCTACAATGATACTTACGGTCACAAAGCAGGAGATAGCTGCTTACAGCAAGTAGCCTTAGCTCTCAGTGATTCAGTGAGGGGGCATGATTTGGCAGCACGCTATGGAGGAGAGGAGTTTGTGGTGGTCTTACCCGACAGCAACACGGAAACTGCAAAAGTCGTAGCCCAGCGAATTCGTGCCAAACTTCAAGAGATGCAAATTCCCCATGCAGGTTCTCAGGCAAGCCAATACGTAAGTATTAGCATGGGGATTGCTAGTGTTTACCATAATCGGGCAATCTCCACCACAGAACTAATCGAAGTAGCGGATAAAGCATTATATCAAGCTAAATCCCAGGGGCGCGATCGCGCGGTGGTGAGTGAAGCTCCTGGCTAAATCTCTAAACATCTGAGAAATTAAGCTCTGTTAAGGCACCACTCCCCGCTAAATTAATCTCAAGACTAGCTACATTCTCTAGATCAAAAGTTAGCTCTTGGGGAATATCATCCCCAGCCCCAACTATTTCTACGGTGTCAATAATTGCTGCATTTTGATCATAAAAAGTAATTGACCCTCCTACTTCCTCAATATCCAAAAGTCCGAGGCTATCTACCTGAACAGGATTGTCAAAATCGAGCCGTATCATCCCTCCTGCGTTACTATCATCTGGATTACTGGAATTACCGTCCTCCGAGATAATTAGAACCTTACCCAAATCCGTTGTTCCCAAATCAAAATCATCTCCCGTTGGATGTTCACTATCAAACAGCATCAGTCCAAACTCCGAAAGCGTAGAAAATTTCACCCCCTCAAACTGATCACTGATCATCGTCCCCGCAGCTAGATTACTTTGCTCAAAGTCGATTGCGCCAAATTCTCCCCCCGCATTAAGTTCATCAAGTCCACCTACTTCGGTAATAGAAATGTTGGCAATAGGATAGTCAGGAGTTGTAAAGTCAGCGTTGGCAAAAACCGCTTCACCATCGACTTGAAAATCAAGAGCGCCATTTTCACCAGGCGGTAGATACCCAGGAAAAGGCTTAATTATTCCATTCTCATCAACGCTCTTACCTATCGCATCCAGTTCGTAGATCACATTACGAGGATCTTCATCATTAACTTCTCTGCCTGAATCTAGAGCATCATCTCCCGTAATGGTTAAATCTGCACCGAGAAAGTTGCCGTCCCCATCGAAAACTTCAATTGCCTGGGGGTCATCATTAGCAAAGAAACCATCGTTAGTGGGAAATAACATGGCACCATAATCGAAAAAGCGGTTGTTAGCAATATTTTCCCGATCAATTGTCACCGTTGCCGTAATGGTTTCCCCTGGATTCTGCACCAAAAAGAATGGCGGTACTCGATTATCAGTAAAAACCATGCCTTGAGTCCCACCGTTTAATCCTGCTTCACTAGCAGCAAACTGACCCGCCACAGTGTCTTGTACCATAGGAAAATTTGCGGGAATTGCCCCAAAAAACACCGCTTCCTCGATTAGACCTGGAATAGTAGGTTCAATCCCTGTAATACCGTCTTCAGAGAGAGTTTCTAGTGGCTTGGATGCTTCATCGCCAATATTGTAGAGATCAAAACTACCATCATGAAATCCATACCAAGCTTGAGCAATCCCGATACCATTTTGAGGAGCTAGATTTTCGATCGTAATTTCTAGGGTGATGCTAGAGTCTGGGTTCTTTTCCTCTGCTACCTCCTGCAATCCTTCCCTAGGAACTTCCGCATCTACAGGCAAGTCCACTCCAGGGGAATCAAAACCAGTATTATTCTCAGTTATCAAGTCCATTGAATTAGTCTCCTTGTCAAGTAAGTTTTAGCTAAAAAATATGAAGTTTTTCGTTCTTATTTGTTAGCAAGACAAAGTCAACTAAGACATCCAGAGTATTTTATTAAGCATTGAAGCCCTGATTATCAACTTAGTTATGCTAACCTGTTAGCTGTAATACTAATTGTTATTGGTATAATCAGAGATTAAGTTTCTTGACTTAATAGCTAATTCCCTAACCCCTACTCCCTACTCCCTACTCCCTAACCAGCAAATCATATGGGTGAGAGATTACCGTTTCTGATTACGCCACCAGCCACGAACTAAGCGAATTTCTTCATAGCTATATTCATCTCCCAAGCTATCTTTAATCGTTTTGAGGGTCATGTCTCCTACCTGTCGAATTGTCTCAATAATTACCTGCTGTTTATCGGCAGTAACCAACTGATTCAGGGCAACTGGTTGATTCATTTCCATGAGTTCGCTCAAATGCGTACTAATGGTACTAACAGCAAAACCTCGTTCTTGGGCAATTTCCGTAATGTTCAATCCCTGTTGATGAAGTTGTAGAGTTGCCATTTGGCTTTTAGAAGGAAGGCTCACGGGGAGCTGATGTTGCTCATTAAATTCCAGAATTTCGGAAATAAAGCGATCGCCATATTGTTGGGCTTTGTATTCACTAACTCCCGATAGATTAGCAAAATCAGTAATATTCTTGGGACGTAGCTGTGCCATTAATTTAAGACTCGAATCAGCAAAAATCATATAGGGAGCAAGAGAATTGCGATCGGCGATTTGCTTGCGAAGCTTTCGCAGTTTTTCAAACAGTAACTCGGCTTCTGCCTTACGGGGATTGTAGGTGGTGGTGGTTTGATCGGGAGATTTTTCCACTGCGATCTCAACTTTTAATTCACCACGGAAAATCTCCCAACTCCGTTTATTCAGCTTCAGCACAGGATAACCATCAGTAGTTTGTCCCACTAAGCCTTGATGGATCAAACTTCGTCCCAGCATCTTCCATTCATCTCCAGTGCGACCTTTACCAATGCCGTAGGTGGATACAAGATGATGTCCGTATTGATAAATTTTTTGCTTCCGAGAGCCAATCAGCACATCAACTATATGATTGGTGCCAAACTTTTCTTGACAACGGGCAACACAAGACAGAAACTTTTGTGCTTCCTCCGTCCAGTCTTCAATTGGTTTGGGGTTGAGACAGTTATCACACTTACCGCAATTCCCTGGATATCGTTCCCCAAAATAACGCAGAATAATCTTGCGACGGCAATCATTGCCCTCAGCGTAATCAATGACCTGTCTTAGCTGTTGTCGAGCAATCTTTTGTTCACTAGGGTCAGGTTTCTGGTCGATCAGAAACTCAATCTTTTTGCGATCGCCAAAACTAAAAAACAACACGGATTTAGATGGCTCTCCATCTCTCCCTGCCCGACCCGATTCTTGATAAAAGCTTTCGAGACTGCGGGGTAAATCGTAATGAAACACATACCGCACATCGGGTTTATTAATCCCCATGCCAAAAGCAATAGTAGCCACGATTACCTGAACATCATCTCGCAGAAAACTGGTTTGATTTCGGCTGCGCTCTTCAAAGGGTAATTTAGCATGGTAGGGTAAAGCGTCAATTCCGTCATGGTTGAGTCTCGTGGCAACTTCTTCCACACGATTACGACTCAGACAATAAACGATCCCTGCTCCTGATTCCGCCCGAATGGCTCTCAGTAACTTAGGGTAGATATTACGGTCTTTGGGCTGAATTTCGTAATGAATATTGCTACGGTCAAAACTGGCGACATGAATATCAGGCGATCGCAAATTTAACTGGTCAACAATATCCTGTCGCACTCTTTTAGTCGCTGTAGCGGTCAGTGCCTGAATCGGGATTTGCGGATAACGCTGACGGATTTGTTTTAACTGACTGTACTCTGGGCGAAAGTCATGTCCCCACTCCGATACACAGTGAGCTTCATCAATGGCGATCGCACTGATGCCCACATCCTGCTGTACCCGATCTAGAAATAAAGCAAATCTTTCATTGAGGAGTCTTTCTGGAGCAACATAGAGTAGTTTGACTTGATTTTTCAGAATCGCAATCTGACGGGATCTTCTCTCTTCATACCCCAAAGTACTGTTGAGAAAAGTAGCGTTAATCCCATTATCCTGTAAAGCATCCACCTGATCCTGCATTAAGGCAATTAGAGGAGATACCACAATAGTTAGACCCTCTCTGAGCAAAGCTGGTAACTGAAAACAGAGGGATTTTCCCCCTCCTGTCGGCATGATTGTTAGTAAATCTTGATTTCGTAAAGCAGCTTCGATAATCTTTTTTTGCCCAGGACGAAAAGTGTCGTGACCAAAATAATGTTTTAAAGATTCCTCCAAGGTCGGGAAAGTCAACATAACCTATCAGCGTAATATCTCTACTGGTTATTCTGACATCCTCCCGACTGTTTTGTTAACTTTCTAGCGATCGCTATCAAAATAAACAGAATTTAGTCTTAACAAGGGGAATTTGGGCAGTATAAGAGTTGAAACCAGTAAGCGATCGCTATCTTTCAACTCAGATTAAAAATTCCAGCCATGTTCAAGCAAAATATCAATTTCTTTGTAGTCAAGAGATATCGTCTGCTGTACCTTAGCGGATTGGTTCTGCTGATGAGTAATTTTAATACTTTGGCAGCGCGATCGGCACAACTGCCCACGGTGAGTAATCTATTCTTTCAGACTAGTGGTCCAAAACGTTGCGGTCATATTGGCGACTGGTATACCACTGATGGCTCTGGAACGTCGCCCAACTGTCTTACTGATAGTCTGAGTACGTTGATATTACCCAAGAAATGCTAGCTGCCGCGGGAGGGAGTGTGAGCATCACCGTCGTGGATGCAGAAAGTAAGGGTAATCTCGACGAAGTTAGTGGCGCTTCCGATCCCACTCGTTTTACCTTAGTCAACCTCAGTAATATCAATGCAGTTTTAAGTTCTCAGGTAGTTGCGTCTACTGCTCTTGACGGTACCAATGTTGTTTTCACCGTAACCACGGCGGGAACTTATCAGGTTACGAGTGAAACTGGGGCAAGATTTATCAGTAGCAATATTACAGAACAACTCAATGTAGGACTCAATGATGATGATAATACTTTTAAGATTCAAATTCCAGATGCAGGAACTAATCCCGAACTGCAAGCGTTGATTGGTCAATTCCAGGGAACAATGCAGCATAATGCTTCCACAAACCTTACCTACGATACCTATTTCCTCGTAGGTCCAGGAACCAGTAGCTTGCAACTACGTAATTTTGATTTAGCAGTTCTGGCAGAAGCCCAGCACCATACCGATAGGTTGGTGTCTGGACGGCGGCTTTTATGTGGGAAGCTTCCCACATAAAACGCGCCTTATGAATGCCAGCCAGGATTTAACTAGATACGTTTTGATTTTCAATATATTTCTTCAACACAGATATTGTAACTCCACCGCAAGAAGCGATAAAGTAAGATTCATTCCAAAGTACTTTTTTCCAGTAAACTTTGTTTATTTGTTCGGGAAATTCTTGCCTCAACCGCCTACTGGTAACTGACTTAATATTGCCTATGAATTTGGGCAGTTCCATTTGTGGGTA
>JBEANW010000010.1:0-3226 GCA_041165225.1 Cyanobacteriota bacterium
AGTTTAATCGGTGCAACCCTAGAATCTCGCTTTACTTGGCTGACTAATGATTTGGTAAATTTAATCAATACCGTCATTGGGGCGATCGTGGCTATGGTTTTGGCAGGGGTTAGTCTTAGCAACTAGCGTTTAGTTAATTATTAGTTATTTTTCAACTCTTTGTCCTGGCTGAAATGGCAAATCAGATAATACTAACTAGAAGAGTTGTAATCTAGTACTCTGACTAACGTTTGATCATCTTTGAGATAGGATTTCTTGACCTTAAAGCGATCGCTTCCCACCTGAGCAACTTTTAAATCTGCTGTTAAGGTTAAAAACTCATCTACGGGAGCTAAATCGCAATCTTTTTTACTCGATACCGCAGTGCGATAGTGAGTGGGAATTACCATCCTCGGATTGAGAATCTTCACCGCCTTTCTCGCTTCTTGAGAATCGTAAGCTTTTGCGCCACCACCGACAGGAATCAGCAAGATATCCGCACCACTGAGGAGAATCTTCTCTTCGGTTTCTAAAGCCCCCGCAGCACCGCCTAAATGCAGGATATTTACGCCTCCCTGAGTCCAACGCCAGGCAATGTTTTTGCCGAATCTTTTGCCTCCTTCGCGATCGTGAGCTAAGGCAAATCCTTGAAATTTGAGGTCGCCAAAATTATGTACTCCTCGCTGGGTAATAATTTCAGGTTTACCTTTAACAGAATTCACTGCCCCTTCATCTAGCAGAAAACTACTAACCAAAACTACGTCTGGCTGCAAATCTGGGAGGGTATAGCCCGCAGCACAGCCCACCGCTTCATAGGGATTGACCAATACCTTTAAACCATTGCCTGTAAAGAGAAAGCAAGTATGTCCTAGATATTGAATCGTGACTCCATCTGTATCTGTATTCTGAGCCATTGCAGGAAGACGGGGCAGCAAACCAGAAGCGATCGCCGTCGCCATACCCATCCCACCATAACGGATTAATTTGCGCCGTTTCATATTGCTACTTGACCTAAAGACTGTAAAAAGTTACGTAATAATATTTTTCCCTGATCTGTCAAAATGCTTTCAGGGTGGAACTGTACTCCTTGGAGATGAGGATAGTCCCGATGACGAACTCCCATGATCGTGCCGTCTTCCACCCAAGCGGTAACTTCTAGGGTATCGGGAATAGTCTCAGGATCAATCACTAAACTATGATATCTGGTGGCGGTAAAGGGTGAATCTAGTCCTGCAAACACACCAAGACTTTCATGATATATGGGGGAAGTTTTGCCATGCATGAGGGTTGGTGCCGCCACAATGTTCCCGCCAAAAACCTGACCAATACTTTGATGACCCAGACAAACCCCTAAAATGGGAATTTTTGACCCGAGTTGGGCAATTAACTGTAGAGAAATCCCCGCGTCTTCGGGACGACCTGGCCCAGGGGAAATTAAAATTCCGTCAGGCTGTAACTGATTGATTGTTTCAATGTCGATCGCATCATTACGATAAACACGAATATCCGAGGCTATCGGCAGTTCTTGGGCTAATTCTCCCAAATACTGCACTAAGTTATAGGTAAAACTGTCGTAGTTATCAATAACTATAATCAAGTTAAATCTCCATCACATCATCAGCATAATACGCTGAAATAATGGAGGTAGCAAGATACACGCCGCCACAATTAACGCTGCGATCGCACTAATTAAAACTGCTCCAGCCGCACAATCCTTGGCTATCTTAGCTAATTCGTGATAGCTCTGCTTAACGGTTAAATCTACCACTGCTTCAATAGCGGTATTAATCAATTCTAAAACCATTACCACCGCACAGGTCATGGCGATAATTGCCATTTCTACCGCTGCAATCTGTAACAAAGCACCCATCGAGACGGCAAAGATGCCGACAAAAGTATGAATCCGAAAATTTCTCTGGGTTGCGAAGGCATAGGTTACTCCCGCCCAAGCATATTTAAAACTTAAGTATAAATTGGGAGCTACCTGCCAAGCTAAATCACGAATTATTTTCTGATTTGATTTATCTGGTTTCTGGATAATAGGAGCAATGGTAGAAGATTTCATATTTATATTGAATAAAAACTGCGTGGGATTGAGTCTCTAAATTAATTCAATCATGGGGACAGATAAAGCGACCGATAAAATTGTAATCCGTATATGTACTTAATTTATAGCGTAATAATAGCTCAAAGATTATGAATTATAATGTTCAGATTAGACAATCCTCCCCTATGGATTAAGGGCGTAATCCATCGAGATCCAAAGCATCTAAGGAGTGAATTAATTCCTGTTGCCTCTCTAGCATTTGTTGCAATCTCTGGTCATCAGGGTGATCCCAGCCGAGAAGATGTAATAAACCATGACTAGACAACCAAGCTAATTCGACGATTAGAGCGTGTTTTTGCTCTTGAGCTTGCTTCAATGCCGTATCTAAAGAAATTATGATATCTCCTAAATAAAGCGGTTCTAAGAAGTCAGGAGGAAGAGTCATCTCTGTCTCAGTGGCAGCAAAGGCTAAAACATCGGTAGGCTGATCTACTCCCCGATACCGATAGTTATATTGTTGCATTTGGCGATCGCCAGTCAACCTTAAGCTCAGTTCACAAGCTTGAGATAACTCAGTAGTTTTACTTAGTTCACCCAGCCAAGTTTGAAACCAACTTGCCCAATCTACAGCATTAACCTGATTTAGAGCTTCCTGGGGTAGATTTCCTTGATAGTCATGCTCTACATAAATATCGCTATTTATCGATTGTCCAACAACTACATTCATAAATGCTTATGGTTTGGTTAAATAAGCTAGTCCGACTAAAAGACCGACTAAACCTACCGTAGTTAAGAAAAAGTGCCACAAGGATTGTTTGCCTTTGCGAACCATATTTCTCATAGCCAATTTAACATAACTGTCTTTTGGCTTAGTCACAGCAGAGGCTTCATCCATTGTCCCCTCCTTGGTCACAGGGACTTCTGTCGTTGGTTTAATTTCGGCAATTGCTTCGATTTTTTCAGCAGCTTCTTCTGTCATGTTTGAGACTGATTCAGTTAGTTTAAGATTTGTTTTGCAAATATTTAATTTAATAATAGTATCTGGACCCCCAAAAAACACAGAAATCCACTAGCCAAAGGTACGGTAAGATTATCCACCCCCAGCTTAGAGAACGCTTCCGCAATTGTGGCAGCGAGGGCAACCACTACGGTAATTGTCCATGTTTGCCAGTTATTCCCTGCCGTTACTAACAGAATTGC
>JBEANW010000011.1:0-2566 GCA_041165225.1 Cyanobacteriota bacterium
AGTTAGTGGCGGTAAAAATAAATTGGACTTAAATAACTATGAATCCTGAAGACAAAAAGTTTGCTTTCCTCGTTTTAGGAATTCCGTTGCTCGGTTTAGCCTACTGTGGTTTAGGCATAGCAGCCATGAGTTCGATCAGTACCGTTAGACAACATCCCATAACCTCTGGGGCAATTTTTATTTTACTGCCGTTTTGTATTGCAGCTTATATTTGGACTTCTGCTTCCGCTAAGGCCTATAAAAAGTATTAGTTGAGCAAATTGAAATAGATAGCAAAAGGTAAAGCAATAAAGCCGATCGCCATTAAAACAGCCAAAATCAGAGCGATCCCATGAACTACAGGACTAATTTTTGAGTTGAGCAGACCAATGGATTGCCAAGCACTCCAAATCCCATGACGTAGATGAACAGCCAACATGATCATCACTCCAGCGTAACCAAAGGCATAAGCAGGATTATGGAACTTCTCGATCACCAAGCTGGATAAATCCCGCATCTCCACGCCATTAATCACCGTGGAATAATATGCCCCAAATTTAAAAGTCCTTAAATGTAAGACCAAAAATACCAATAGCACTACTCCAGTCAAGAACATACTGCGAGAACTCAAGGACTGTTTACTCGGTGTGCCGACACTTTTGAGTTGACTATAGTTCACTGGTCGGGCTTTGAGGGTATTAAGCCGAATGGTGATGCCGATTACCACATGAAATACGGCGATCGCCAATAAGCTAAATTCAATTAGATAGAGCAATATGCTCAAGCTATTAATAAAATGAGCTAGCTGATTATAGGCAGCGCTGCCTGTAAAAAAAGTCAGATTGCCCACCATATGCACCAGAACAAATAAAGATAAACCTAGTCCTGTAATCCCTGTAATGATTTTCTTGCCGACAGGAGAAGTATAAAAGTTAATTAGTTTTGGACGATTTCCCTCTGGGAACGCTTCGCGATCGCTACTGATAGTCATGAGACAGTACTGTAAAGACTAAATCTTATTGTATTGGCAAATTAATAAGATGACTGGGATTCTATTTCTTGGCAAGTCCCGTACTACAATTGAGGGGAATATTTTGGTAACTTAAAATTTGGTTATTTTCATAAAAAAAGTAACAATTAAGTAAGTTTAAGACCATTTGTTTAATTCCAGGTAGTTACATAACATGATCACGATTGAAGAAGCCTTGTATTTAGTCGATAATGCCATCAAACCAGAAAGATTAAATTCTGTCCAAGAGTTAATCTTTACTCAATGTTGGTTGGGCAAAACCTATCAAGAGATTGCCGAGGCTTCTGGCTACGATCCTGACTATGTAAGAGTTGTTGGCTCTCGTCTCTGGCAGCTTCTCTCAGAATCCTTTGATGAAAAGATCACTAAAAATAACTTCCGTTCGATTCTCAGGCAACAGACAGGCAAAATAGAGGACAAAGAGCGGGTGAAGGGGAGCATTAGCGCTCTGGAATTACCTAATACTCCAGTACCATTAGATTCGGCTTTATATGTTCAACGTCCGCCGATCGAAACTTTGGCTTACGAAGAAATCGTCAAACCAGGTGCTTTGATTCGGATCAAAGCTTCCAAAAATATGGGCAAAACGTCTTTGGTGATGAGAATTTCTGCCCAGGCTCAAGCTAGGGGATATCGTACAGTTAGGCTTAATTTACTTCAGGCTGACGATAGCGTATTGAGTAACTTAGAGCGTCTGCTCCGGTGGTTTTGTGCCAATATCACTCTTCAGCTAGGGATTGAATCTTTACTCAATGATTATTGGGATGCAGATTTGGGTTTTAAGGTAAGCTGCACCACCTATTTACAGGGATATATTTTGGGGCAGTTAGATAGTCCTCTGGTAGTTACCCTGGATGAAGTTAACCGACTGTTTAAATATCCTGATGTGGCTCAAGAGTTCTTGCCACTGCTGCGTTTCTGGCATGAAGAAGCTAATAACGTATCAATTTGGCAAAAATTACGTTTAATTGTCACCCATTCCACGGAAATCTATATTTCTCTCAATATCAACCAGTCTCCCTTTAACGTTGGACTATCCTTGAGGCTCAAAGAATTTAATTGGTCGCAAATAGAGGAATTAGCCAGGCGATATGGTTTGGATCAAGACAAGTTTGCGATCCAGCCTGAACAAATTCGGTCTTTGGCAGAAATCGTTGGCGGCCATCCTTATTTAGTCAATTTAGCGTTTTGCTATTTAGTTACTCAAAATAACAATCTAGCGCAGATTATTCAGGAAGCAACAACGGATACAGGTATTTATCAAGATCATTTACGGAGTCACTTGATTATCTTGGGAGAACATCCAGATTTAGCCCGTGCCTTTAAACAAGTAATTAACTCTGAGGAAGCAGTGACCCTCAATTCCATTGTCGCTTATGAGCTAGAAAGCATGGGGTTAGTTACGTTGACGGGAAATGAAACTACTCCTTCCTGCGAACTTTATCGCGTTTATTTTTGCGATCGCCTATAGTGCCGTTGCAGAGAATTGACTCTAAGCAGGACTAAAGAAAGTCGAATTTCAGTATAAATGTATTCGTGGCTACATTCTGCTCTTTT
>JBEANW010000012.1:0-8621 GCA_041165225.1 Cyanobacteriota bacterium
CATTTTGAGTAGGGTCATCAATATCGGTCGCGTAAGGATCGATTACTTCTACCCATTGATCTGGTTCAAAAAACCAGCTTTTCGAGCGTACTCGAAATTTGTAGAGATAAGATCCGTCTTCTAATTCAACTTTAGTGCGAAAATAACCTTGATCGTCCTTGGTCATGGAAATGGTTTCCCAGTCAGAGAAAGAGGCAATTAGTGCAACTTCTTTGTTGTAGGGAGCCAGTAACTCAAATTCTATTAAGTTTGCCATAAAAGATGTTTAGGATATTTAGATAATTGGGTTAAATATCACTTAAAATATCGATATTCGACTTAAAAAAACATCTATCTTAGGAAATAAAAAAGCTTTTTACTTAGGAATAAATAAGGGCTATTAGCTCACTAAAAAATCAAGACTTTAATCCTTTAATCTTCTTGCCAAGCATTAATAAACTTCATGAACTTGATTATCTATTTAATACTGCTCATTGCCATCTCTCTTTAATCAAGAAATCACATTATTCCACATCACAGGATAATTTATATATTGGATTGCTCTTATAACTTATAGCTTCGCTCGTTTGTCCTACTGAAAGATTCACTAGATTTTGCCAAATAAATGCCAAATAAGATTAAGACTAAAGCGATCGCACTGGTAAGATTAATCCCCTCGGCGAAAATAATCCAGGCTAGTAAGGCAGTAAATAAGGGTTTTAATAAAGCAAAAATGCCCACAAAACTAGAAGAAAATTGCTTGAGGCTAAATACGAATAAACCCTGTCCCAAAATGTGACAAACCACTGCTAAGGCGATGACCCAGAGCCAACCCTGGAGGGACATGGGGAAGAGTTGAGTATCTGTTTGCAAAACCAGGGGCAAAATGATTAACAAACCAACAACGCATCGCCATAACAAGACCCGATCCGTAGTACAACCGCGATCGCGTAAGTAACCAACGGTCAAAATGCTCACTCCGTGCAGGGCAGCGGAAAGGAGGGCAATACCATCCCCAACTAAGTAATCATTGCCTAATTGCAGATCATCCAAGCCGATTGCGATGCCACCAGCGATCGCTAGCATCATGCCAATCATAAATTGACTCTTAAAACTTTGTTTTAAAACTAACCATGCTCCCAAACTAATAAATAAGGGCGTGAGACTGCGGATTACTGTGGCACTGGCTATGCTGGTTTGGGTAAAAGATATTGCCCAGAGCAAAGTAGATACCGTGGCAGCGCCACTAGCTAGAATTAATAATCCTGTTTCTTGGTAGCTGTAATCAGATTTGTGATTAGATTTTGGTAAGTTCCCCTCCTCAGACTGCCAAGTGCCGATTAGCTGCCAACAACCGATAATGATGGTAGAAATCCAGAAGCGGTTAAAAGTTGTCGCTGTGGGACTAAGTTCTAATTCGCTAAGTTTAGTAAGTATGGGAGCGAATGCTAAGGCAGCAATAGAAACCCCTAAGAGAACAAGACTAAAACCATCGGTGATTAGCTGGTTTTGCTGGTTTGGAGCTAAATTTTCGGTTGCCGTAGAGTCTGGTGCAGGGGAGGTTAGTACGCTAGTTTTGTTCAAGTCGATGAAGCGTTAATTAAATATTGACAATTGCTTAATATAACTTTAACCATCATACCAAAAACTACGAATACCGATAGCTTCAGCTTGAAACTTTCTCCGCAATATTATTGATCGGCTTGAGCAAAAGTACTAGAAAATTTACGCAAGCGCAAAGCATTAGTCACCACCGAAACCGAGCTAAATGCCATTGCCCCCCCAGCAAGCATCGGATTGAGCAACCAGCCAAAGAAAGGAAATAAGATTCCCGCGGCAATGGGTATCCCCAAGACGTTATAAACAAAAGCAAAAAAGAGATTCTGACGGATATTCTTCATAGTTGCTTTGCTCAACTGGATGGCTGTCACAATGCCCTGTAATTCTCCTGAAATCAAGGTAATATCACTAGCAGCGATCGCCACATCGGTTCCCGTACCAATGGCAATACCCACATCTGCTTGAGCTAGAGCGGGGGCATCATTAATCCCATCCCCGACCATCGCCACTAACTTGCCTGCTTGTTGTAATTCCCTAATTTTGGCTGCTTTTTGCTCAGGTCGTACTTCTGCTTCCACTCTGACAATGCCCACTTGACGGGCGATCGCTTCAGCAGTTTGGTGGTTATCTCCTGTCAGCATCACCACGGTTAAATTCATCTGACGCAAGGCTCGAATGGCTGCAACAGAAGAAGGTTTAACCGCATCGGCAATACCCATAATTCCTGCCAACTCACCATCTACGGCAATAAACACCACAGTCTTGGCTGCTGTTGACCAAGTACCGTGGCACTGTTGTAGGGAGTTGGTTGGGATACCCAATTCGGACATCCAGCGTTGAGTTCCAATTTGAATTAACTTACCTGACACTAACCCTTGAACTCCACTCCCAGCGATCGCTTTAAAGTCTTTAGTTTCTAGTAGCTCAACCTTGAGAGACTGGGCGTACTTGACCACCGCATCAGCCAAAGGATGTTCTGAGTTGTGTTCTACTGCCGCGACTAAAGACAATAACTTCGTTTCTGCATCTAATGCTACATCCTGGCTCATATCTCTAACTACTTGATAATCAGTCACCGTCGGTTTACCTTGAGTAATCGTGCCAGTTTTATCGAGGACAATGGTCTGTAGTTTATGGGCGAGTTCTAAGCTCTCGGCATCCTTAATTAAAATGCCATTGATTGCACCTTGACCCGTACCCACCATGATTGAGGTGGGGGTAGCCAAACCTAAAGCACAGGGACAGGCAATAATTAAGACTCCCACGGTGGTGATTAAAGCCAGAGAGATATTGCCCATGATGGTAAACCAGAGGACAAAAGTAGCAATGGCGATCGCCATGACCACAGGGACAAACCAACCTGTTACTTTGTCAGCTAGTTTTTGGATCGGTGCTTTGGAGCCTTGAGCATCCTGCACCAGCTTCACAATCTGCGCCAAGACTGTATCGGAGCCAACTCTCGTGACTCTAAATTTAAAGCTACCCGTCTGATTAAGAGTTGCGCCAATGACTTCATCTCCTGGATGTTTTTGCACAGGTAGGCTCTCTCCCGTTACCATTGCTTCATCGATAGTGGAACTGCCACTAATAATTTCTCCATCGACGGGAATCTTTTCTCCAGGGCGGACTAAGATCGTATCGTTAAGCTGCACCTCATTAATGGGGAGATCGATGGTTTGCCCATGACGAATTACTCTGGCATTCTTAGCCTGCAAGCCGATTAATTGCCTAATGGCGGTGGAAGTTTGCCCCCTGGCACGATGTTCAAACCACTGTCCCAAGAGAATTAAAGTAATAACTACCGTTGCGGTTTCGTAGTAGACTTCGGGCATTAAGCCTTGGTTGAGAAAGAAGCGAGGATAAACTGTAGCCAATAAAGAAAAGCCATAGGCTGCACTAGTACCGAGAGCAATTAAAGTATCCATCGTCGCACTATGACGTTTAAAGGCTTTAGCTGCCCCAAGATAAAACCGATAACCACACCAAAATTGGACTGGTGCAGAGATAATTAACTGTAGCCAGGGATTATGCAACCAGGAAGGGAGAAAAGGCAAGTGCATCCCTGTCATCATTGGGATTGAGCCAACCATAAGTAGGAGGCTAATGCTGCCACCCACCAGGATCTTGAGTTGAAGTTGCTTAGATTCCGCTTTACGAGCCGCCTTTTCAGCGTCATCTTCTCCCGTCACCATTCCTTGCCTTGGAAGAGCAGAAGCAGAATAACCCGCCTTCTCTACCGCCTGCTGAATAGCTTCAATCGTGGTCTGATGGGGATAATACTTAATTGCAGCCTGTTCCGCACCAAAGTTAACCTTGCATTCCACAACTCCAGGTACAGCAGCGATCGCTTTTTCTACACTACTGGCGCAAGCCGCGCAACTCATGCCCCTAAGTTTAAAATTGATCTGCTCAATGTTCTGGATCTTCTGGATCTTGGTACCGATGTTCATGGCAATTAAGCAGGGGAATATCCTGCGGTGGCGATCGCCTGTCTAAGAGATGATTCTGATGCGGTGCTAGCGATCGTTATTTGTTTTGTTTGTAGATCTGCCTGGATCTTAGCTTGGGCATCTAGATGCTGAATTGCCTCGGTGATAGTTGTAACACAAGCACCACAAGCCATATCAGGTATTGTTAGTTCTATGGTCATGATTTTTTAGATTTTTCTAGTTAAAAATCAGTATAAACTCTCTTTCACTGTGTTCTGAAGTCTAAAATTAAGAATGCAACGACCTTTAAGCTATAAGCATGGAAATGAGCCAGCAGGAGTCAAGGATTACCTCAGAAATTACCTCAGAGATTACCATTGCGATCGTGGGGGATGTTCACGGTCAATGGTCAGCAGTAGATAATTTAGCATTGCAGCATCTACAGGCAGATTTAGTGCTATTTGTCGGGGATTTTGGCAACGAAGAGGTAGAAGTAGTCCGCGAAGTTGCCGCCGTATCCATCCCCAAAGCCGTCATCATGGGTAATCATGATGCTTGGTACAGTGCCTCTTCCTGGGGCAGACAAAAAGCGCCCTACGATCGCTCTCAAGAGGATCGAGTCCAACAGCAGCTAGATTTATTAGGGGAGACTCACGTCGGCTTTAGTAAGCTAGATTTTCCCCAACTTAAGGTTTCAGTAGTTGGTAGTCGTCCTTTTAGCTGGGGTGGCTCGATCTGGAGAAATAGCCAGTTTTACCGCGATCGCTATAATATTAAGAGTTTTGAGGAATCAACCCAACAAATAGTCACCTCTGCCCAAAATGCGAGCCAAGCAACGCTAATTTTTATTGCCCATAATGGCCCCTCTGGATTAGGCAAAACCACTGAATCAATCTGTGGTCGAGATTGGAAAGAAGAAGGGGGAGATTATGGCGATCCTGACTTGACAGCAGCGATCGCTCAAGTACAAAACTTAGGAAAATCAATTCCTCTGGTCACTTTCGGTCACATGCACCATGAGTTGAAAATTCCCCGTGGTCAACGACGAAAATTAGTCGAGGTGTGGGAACAAACTGTCTATCTCAATGCAGCTTGTGTACCCCGTGTCATTAAAACTGCTCAGGGTGTCAAACGAAGTTTTTCTTTGGTAACTCTCCGCCAAGGAATTGTGCAGGCAGTTTCTTTAGTCTGGCTCGACCAAGACTTTGCCGTTCAATCAGATGAAGTACTGTATCAAATAGGGGCAAACTTCCTCAAGGATATGCCCTAATTCAATCTTAATCCGTCGTTTTGGCTAATAAAGCAATCGCAGTACCAAAGCCGATAAAATTCGGTAACCAGGCAGCGAACCAGGGGGCGATCGCCCCTGAAATTCCCAAAGATTGGGAGATAAAAGATAGTAAGTAATAGCCAAATATCAGCCCGATACAAATACCAAAGCTAGTGGCTTTTCCTGAATCTTGAGGCTGAACCCCAAGCATGGCACCGATCATGGCAAACACCAAACAGGCAAATGGAACGGCAATCTTTTCGTGGATTCGTACCTCCCACTTACGAATTCTGGGTTCATCACCACCAGGTTTAATTAATTCAAGATATTTGATTGCTTGAAAAACGTTCATTTCACTAGTTTGGCGACTTTTTTTGGTGATATCGAAAGCTTCTTTGGGTAAGGCCAACTTTTGATGCTCAAAACGGACGATATTGTTATAACCCCCATTGGAGCCAATGAGATAAATCGTACCATCGTAGAAATCCCAGATATTTTCTAAAACATTCCACTCTGCCGAACGCGCCACGACAATCTGACTAACTGGTCTACGGGAGCGATCTAACACCGTCAGGTTAGTCATTTGTTTCCCATTAAATTTTTCAGCATAGAATAGGCGGGTCAATACCTCTTCCGTCTCACCATTTTCCATCTCCACCTCAGCATACTCAGGAAACAAAATATTCTTCGTCTCGAATTCGGGGCGAGTTTCACCCAATGCTTGTTTAAGGGTTAATGAAGCCTGGTAGCTAGCTGCGGGAGCAACAAAATTGTTAAACCAAAAAGTCATTGCTACCACACATAAACTAAAAGCGATCGCTGGCATCATTAGACGATAAATATTCACGCCGATACTCTTGAGAGCAATTAGTTCACTATCACTAGAAAGTCGGCTGTAGGTCATCAAAGTCGCCAGCAAAATAGACATGGGGAAGGCAAAGACGATGAATTCTGGCATTCTCAACAACATAACTTTGGCAGCTACACTCCAATGTAGTCCTGAGTCTGTTACTTTACGAATTAACTCAAAGACTGCACCAATGGACAAACCCAAGGAAGTAAAAATGCCCATGCCAAATAAGAATGGCAAAATCAATTCCTTGATGATGTAGAGATTCATCACGGATAAACCAACTCCCTTGGGATCAATTAATTTTAATGCGCCAATTTTCATGGAATAAGAGAAAAAACAGAAATTTAGCTGTAGCCTAACCTTATTTCGGTTGTTTGTTGGGATTTGGAGATTTTTTGACCGCAGAATTGACGACAGACTCTTGACGGCGATTAAACTCCATCTGCGCTCGGCGATCGCAAATTAACTTTAATTCTGCTTGATGTTCCCACGCCCAGTTGGCTAAAACTGCTAGGGGTTTAATTAGCTGATTGCCAAAGGCAGTTAACGCATACTCTGTCTTGGGGGGAACGACAGGATAAATTTTACGCTTCAAGATATTATCTGACTCTAGTCTCCTTAAGGTTTGAGTCAACATTTTTTTGGAGATGCCTGGTATTTCCCGTTGAATTTCGCTATACCTTTTTGTACCCTGTTTTAAAACATATAAAACTGGCAACGTCCATTTATCCCCAACAATGTTAATTACCTGAAGAACAGGACAATCTTTATCTAGAATAAGTTCTGGCTTTATTTTGGAAACCATAAGGTAACTATATAACTTTTAAGTATCTACCTAAAAAAAAGAGTCTGGCTACGCCATATTATAAACTAAAGATATAACCTTAGATTGTCATCTCTCAAAACTGCTCAATCACTAACTACCATAAAGCCTTACGTCCAGGCGATCGTCTATTTTCAATCAAGTTTAGGGTTTGTTCATCTCAAGGAATTAGGGTAAGTTGGCGACTAGAAGACCTAGAATACCTCTATCAGTTTATTAGTCGCTCATAGTTAATCATCGACTTGTTTAATTTCAATTCAACCCAACTAACTATCATGACAGATTCTGCTCAACCGATCGCTCCTATCACCTTGCCAGACGTAGAACATCCTGAGAAAGAAGAAGCATGGCTGAGGCAGTCTCTACACACCTGGTTAGATGAAGAGTTTTTGCCTGAAATAGTTAATGCCAAAATAGCGGAAAGAGCTGCCAAGATCTTTGTTCGTCAACGAATAGAAGGAGAAAACGATCTCGGTTCCTTGGTAATTGCTATTATTGCTGAAATGAGAGCCTTTGATTTTAGTCGTAGTTTCTACAGTGAATTTGCAGTAGCTAATGCCGTTAGTGATTTGATTTTAGATAGTCTAGGAATAGATCGCTGCTGCGGAGCATAGGTCTGAGTCATCGTCTATGTAATTTGGTGAAAGATGAGTAAATTTTCCTGGTTGAATGATTGGAAAAATCGGGCAGCAAAAAAACTAGATGATGCTACCAAGGGTTTAACCAAAGTGCTGCCTATGGATCAAGTTGCCCAAAAAATAGCCGGCTTATTTAACGTTAGTGATGACCAAGTTGCCGAAATCCTCATCAGCGTGAGAGGGAAATTACCCACTACTGAAGCGATCTTAATTGGCAAACCTCAAGCAGGGAAAAGTTCTATCGTCCGTGGTTTAACAGGAGTATCAGCGGAGATTATTGGTCAAGGTTTTCGTCCCCATACTCAAAATACAGAAAGATACGCTTATCCTTCTGAAGAGCTGCCCCTGCTCATATTTACTGATACCGTCGGCTTAGGGGATCTAGATCGCAATACTCAGGACATTATTCAAGAACTGGAGTTAGAACTTAAGCAGGAAACTCAACGCGCCAGAATTCTGATTTTTACTGTCAAAATCAATGATTTTGCTACCGACACCCTCCGACAGATAGCAAAACAACTACGCCAAGACCATCCCAACCTGCCCTGCTTACTAGTGGTTACTTCCCTACATGAAGTTTATCCTGATGGTCTAGCGGATCACCCAGAATATCCTCCCAATTATGAAGCGGTTGAACGAGCATTCCAGGCAATTCAACAGGACTTTAAAGAACTTGGCGATGCCGATAACAAGGGAAGCTATCGTTCGGTACTGATTGATTTCACTCTTGAAGAAGATGGGTTCAATCCTACTTTCTATGGTATGCCTGCATTAACCGAAGCTTTAGCAGAATTACTCCCGGAAGCGGAATCAAGAACTATCTATCAATTATTGGACAATAGTTTTAGTGATGAACTAGGTACTCTCTACCGCGATACTGCCCGACATTATCTCTTAGCATTCTCGATCATGGCTGGGACGTTAGCTGCCGTGCCTTTACCCTTTGCGACCATGCCTGTACTAACCGCTTTACAAATGTCTTTAGTGGGGTTGTTAGGGAAACTATATGGACAGACTTTATCTCCTTCTCAGGCGGGTGGCATTGCTAGTGCGATCGCAGGAGGCTTTT
>JBEANW010000013.1:0-6101 GCA_041165225.1 Cyanobacteriota bacterium
GTATTGCCACGATGACAGCGTTAGGGTTGGGCGGTTTAGCGACCTGGATCAGTATGGGTATGGAGCAGATGTTGGTGGCTACCCATAAGCAAAATATGAATTATATTGCCCACCGTTTTCCCCAAGATGTGGAAATTTATAGTGAAATGATTCCTCTCATGGATGGAGCGCAACGGGCAATTGACAGTTTATCAACCGCTGATAAACTAATTTGGATTAAAGATTCTCAAAACAAAGTCATTGCCAAATCTCGCACTCTCAATCAGGTGGAAATTGGGAGTACTTTGCTTGCAGTTAATGATGTTGCGTTGATTCCTCAAGTTAAGGATTTAAAGGGCAACTACTGGTTAATGTGTGTCATGCCCCTGAAAGTTAAAAATCAAAATTTGGGTCAACTTTATCTAGCCCATAATATTACCCAAGATCAGGTGATGTTCCGCGATCTGATTCGGAGTTTGGCGATCGCCACTATGATCTTAATTACAGCTATGACGGGGATTATTGCTGCCTATATCCATCGGGCGATGGCTCCGCTGAAAAGGATTAGCCAACTTACGGCGATGATCTCTGCGGAACAGTTAGACCAAGCTTATATTAATTTAGAACAAGCACCTACGGAAGTTAAAGAACTAGCAGAAACCGTGGATCAGATGCTGATCAGATTGTCCGCAGCCTGGGAACACCAACGGAAGTTACTGAGCGATGTTTCCCATGAGTTACGCACTCCTTTAACGATAATTTCTGGTTATATTCAGAGTATCTTGCGTCGCAGCCATAATCTGTCGGAAATGCAGCGAGAAGCTCTAACTACGGCTGCTTCGGAAGCGGATCGCACAGTTCAACTACTACAAGATCTACTGGATTTGGCGCGGTTAGACAGCAATAGTATGCAGTTTCAAAATGAAAATATACTCCTCAATGACTTGATTCAAGAAGTGGTCGGAATGGCAAAGCAATATGGCGAAAGAAAAATTGATTTGGAACTAGCCTCCGATTTAATTGTGATTAAAGCCGACAATCATCGTTTAAAACAAGTTTTGCTCAATCTGATCGATAATGCTCTCAAGTATTCTGAAAGCAATACCCCCATTACCATCAAGCTAGACTCCCTCCGACACCAAGCAACAATTCAAGTTTGCGATCGCGGTATTGGTATTTCTTTACAACAACAGGGGCGTATCTTTGAACGGTTTTTTCGCGTTGATGAAGCCCGTAACCGTTCTGGGGGTACAGGGTTAGGATTATCAATCGTCAAGACTCTGGTAGAAGGCATGGGCGGTACGATTAAAGTCCGCTCAGAACTAAATCAAGGTAGTACTTTTACCCTGATTTTTCCTCTATTCAAGGGCTAAAGCGCTTCGCTACAGCAACTAGCGACTAGCGACTAGCGGGTTAATTTCCAATAGTAAGCTGCTGATGGAAGTTATCTACTATGGATATTTCTGATTTGACTTTTATCTCTGTAGCTACAAATTCAGGTTTTGGTCGAATTCTCAACAGGAAATAACCTTGTTGTTCCTGGGGTGCTAGGATATATTTTGCCTCAGTAATGACACACCAAGTTAAAGGCAGGCTAGAGCGATCGTAAAGAGAAAAATAGATATCAAACTTTTCAATAATTTCAGGTGCAGTTTCGATTTTCAGAGCTTGTTTTCGGTCTAAATAATTATAAGCAAAGTGGGTAGCAGGTGCGCCAACGGGTAAGTACTCCTGGCGAACAAATGATTCTGGTAGGTAGTTACGCAGTTTGAGGATCGTAAAAATATAGTAGTGGAGACTGGAGTAAAACCAGTTTTTCGCATCAATTAAATTATCATAATACTTGTTGATATCGCTAGGAATATTATAAGGTTCAACAAATAATTGATCATCAATTTTTATTGCTGGATAGTTAATAATATCAGCGCGATTATAATAGCGAACTCCTAAAGAATATTTGCCCGCAGGTAAGTTAATAGTCTGCCAATCACTAGTAGGATCTAGTTGCTCTGATTCGATGCTCGTAATGGTTTTATATCCAGGAAAACTATATACCACAGCAATCCAAGAACGGGCCGATTGATTAGCAGTTTTGGTATCAATCGCGATCGCCGACTGTACTTTAAACGGCCCTAAAGTACCAATAGTGGCATGGGTATTCCAGCGAGGGCCTTTGGTCATCATCACGGGTAATATCAGGGGAGCATTAATCGTCTTTTCAGACAAGACGCGCCATTCTGATGCCTTCTTTTTATTCAGCACCAGATAAACCGTAAACAAATTACCGATCGCAAATTTAACTATCTTATTAAAGACAAAAGATAAGCAAGCTAACGGAATTTCCCACAATAACCAGATTTGATCCATTAGTTTCATAGTCTAGGGGCGATCGTCTATAAACATAATTGCTATTTAAAACCTTACACCTTAATCCTGAAACTAGATGCACCACCAGAATAAAACTTTGATTCCTAGACGGACAGTACTATTAGGCTTGCTGGGTTTGATTGGTATAACTCCTTCGGCGATCGCTAAAATACAGAATTTACCTCAGCGCCAATGGCAAAAATATCAGCAATATCAGCATCGAGATTTTAGCGTTGACAGGAATATTTCTCTAGGTCAACGAGCGGCTGACCGTGGATTGGTTTATGGCGCTGCTGTCCGCCAGCCTGCAATGTCTTCAGATGAAAATTTAGCCCAAGTAGTCGCCCAGGAATGCAATATCATCGTCCCTGAATGGGAGCTAAAATGGGATTGCCTGCGACCATCTCCAACTACTTTTGATTTTTCCCCCGCCGATTGGATAGCTAATTTCGCCCAAACTAATGGACTGCTAATGCGGGGACATACTTTAGTTTGGCATGATGCTTTACCCTCTTGGTTTGAGCCATTGATTAACAGTCAAAATGCTAGACCCCTCTTCCTCGAACATATCCACAAGGTGGTCAGTCGCTATGCAGGAAAGATACACTCTTGGGATGTGGTCAATGAAGCTATCAATGTTCCAGATGGCAATCTTGATGGGTTGAGATCCACCCCTTGGTTGAAGTTTTTAGGTAAAGATTATATCGAACTGGCATTTCGAGTAGCTGCCGATGCCGATCCCCATGCCCTGCTCTTTTATAATGATTATGACCTGGATTATGATATCCCTGAAGCTGATGCTAAAAGGACTGCGGTTCTAAAGCTATTAACCGATTTGAAGTCGAAGGGAACGCCAATTCACGGGTTAGGAATTCAGGCTCATTTAACTGGAACTGAAACTAGGTTTAATCCGCAGAAATTCACCACTTTTTTAGCTCAAGTAGCTAATCTAGGGTTGAAAATTATGATTACAGAAATGGATGTGATTGATCAGGGTTTACCCAGAGAACCAGATATCCGAGATCGTATTGTTGCTGGCATCTATGAAGATTATCTTGTCGCTGTCTTGAGCGAAAAGGCAGTCATCGGCATCTTAAACTGGGGGATTAGCGATCGCCATACCTGGATCGCCGAATTTTTCCCTCGGCAGGATGGAACTACCGTCAGACCATTACCCTTTGATCGCAACTACAATCCTAAACTGGCTTGGAATGCGATCGCCCGTGCAATAGATTTTAAAAGCTCTAAGCCTTTCAATTAACTAGCTGCGTAGTAGCCCTTTTCTCCTTTCCCAACCTAAACCATTCAATTTTGCGACTCATCAAATTTAAGTAAAATCACATACCTGTCATGTTGCTAGTTAACTATCAATTTAGGCAATAAATACCGTAGATCGAATGAGGCTTATTGATTACCTCCAAGCATATAATTGGAGGCGAATTTTTGGTTAATGAATCATGACTAGTCAGTGTCTTAATCCAGATTGTCTTCACGTTAACCTTGAACATGGTGATTTATGCCAAAGATGTAATAGCCAATTGCTACTGATGAATCGCTATCGTGCTATCAGCCTCCTAGGTCAAGGTGGATTTGGTCGAACTTTTCTAGCCATTGATGAATTCAAACCATCTAAACCTCGCTGTGTAATTAAACAGTTTTTACCAGAAGTTAAAGGACTAAAAGCAATTCAAAAAGCGACTGAATTATTTGAGCAAGAAGCTACGCGCTTAGATCAACTAGGAAAACATGAACAAATACCTGCATTACTGGCTTTTTTTGACCAGGAGGAACGGAAGTATTTGATTCAAGAATATGTTGATGGCAGTGACTTACTCAAGATATTGTCGGTGGAAGGGGTTTTTAATCAGCAACAAATTAAAGAACTCCTTCATGATCTATTGGATGTACTTAAGTTTGTCCACGAAAACAACGTAATTCATCGAGATATTAAGCCCGAAAATATTATTAGAAGAAAGCAAGATGGCAAATTAGTTTTAGTAGATTTCGGTGCTGCGAAAGAGGCTTTGTCGGCTAATCTCTCCCAGGTTGGTACGATTATTGGCTCGGCTTCTTATATTGCGCCTGAACAAGCTGCGGGAAAACCCAAGTTTGCTAGCGATCTTTATAGTCTGGGGGCAACTTGTCTCCATTTACTAACCAGCATTGAACCCCTCAATTTATTTAACACCGAGGAAGGAGAATGGGACTGGCGATCGCATCTTCAAGATAACGAGATAGACTATGAATTAAGTCATGTTCTCGATAAATTGGTTGAAGGGGCGACTAAACGGCGTTTTCAGTCAGTAGAAGAAGTGGTTAAAGCTCTCTCTGGTGAGATTCCTCCGACATCACGTTTATCAACAAGGGATACTCAGGGATCCCAGCATCCAGCAACATCGAACCAAAAATCTCTTCCTTTCAGGCAAAGAGTACAGAAACTCGATCTTAAGGTGATGGAGTTTCAATACGCTAAAATTTCTGATGACCCCTGTGTCATGTTAGGCAGGAACATTAGTTTATCCACTAGTCGCTATTCAGCCAAGGCGAAGTACATTACCTTACAGTTGGGTAAGGAGATCACTCTTGACTTGATTGGTATCCCTGGAGGGCAATTTTTCATGGGATCTGGGGAATCGGAACTAGAAAGAGAAGCTGAGGAATCTCCCCAACATTCCGTAACTATTCGTCCTTTCCTCATGAGTCAATATCCCATTACTCAAGCCCAATGGTGGGCTGTTATGAACCATAATCCCTCTCGTTTTGCTGCTGCTGATATTGCTCAAAGTAAAAAGCCTGTAGAGCGAGTATCCTGGCTGGATTGCAATTTATTCTGTAAAAACCTTTCTCAAATAGTTGGTCGTGAGTTAAGACTTCCCAGTGAAGCCGAGTGGGAATATGCTTGTCGAGGTCAAACTCAAACTCCTTTTCATTGTGGCTCTACTCTCAGTACTGAACTGGCAAACTATAATGGCGAAGACGTTTATGGTACTGGTTTGGTGGGAGAAAATCGCCAACAAACTACCGATGTTGATTGTTTTCACCCTAACTATTTTGGATTATACGATCTTCACGGTAACGTAGCAGAATGGTGTGGGGATACTTGGCACAGTAATTATCAAAATGCGCCGACGGATGGTAGCGCCTGGATTAGTGGCAATTCCAAAGATATGCGAGTTTTACGGGGTGGTTCATGGTTACATTTACCTGGTTCTTGTCGTTCGGCACAGCGTCTCAAATTTGCTCCACAAAATAAATCAGATGCTTTTGGCTTTCGGATTGCTGCCAGTATTTAAAACTCAAATCTTAGTAAAGGAAAGTTTATTGATAATTAAAATCAATTAGAATATATTTAGTTGCGTCGATATTTATTCCTGATTTAGCTCATGATCACAGTACAGCCCCTAGTTTCTGAATTTACCATTGTGGGCAGGTTGGAAAATTTTTTGGTCAGCTCCAAAGGTCGAGTTAAATCCCTCTGTCTCTCTACTCCAGAAGCAGACTATACAATGGAAGTGGCTAAAGAACAGGGGAATGTTCTGAGTACATATCTCAAGCCTGGCTGCCATTTAAAAGTGGTGGGGATGCGAAAAAACAAGCTACACCAAGGACATATTGACTATAAAGCCTACAGCATAGAATTACTGCCAGAACCAGCTAACTCGGATAATACCGTAATTAAAACTAACAAATCAAAAGCCCGAATCCTAGTTTGTCAAGGTTCAAGCTGTTGGCAAAAAGGAGGTAGAGCCACTTAT
>JBEANW010000014.1:0-5744 GCA_041165225.1 Cyanobacteriota bacterium
CATCGCTTACATGTGAAGTATTTAGTGAAACCGAAACATCATGACTGTTGACTTGTGGATTATTGCCGGGTGATACTTGGCTAAACCATTCCTTTGAATATTCGTCAGTAGGCATTGACCATGAAGAGCTGTACGCCCATGTTGTTCCAGTATTAAGATAAATATATGCCCCATCGAGGCCGGCATGACCTGCACCCATGCAATAACCTACGGCTGAGATACAACGATATGATTGCACGATGTCTACTAATCCATCTCCATTAATGTCTACTAAATTGCCAGCAATACTGCCATCGTTTACCCTGGATGTATTTAAAGAAACCGAAACGTCATGACTGTTGACCTGGGGATTACTACCGGATGTTTGAGTATTATATGCTTTTGAGTACTCATCAGCAGGAAGTATAAAGGAAGAATTATATGTCCAACCACTACCCGTATTTAAATATACATAGACACCATCTATTCCAGCATGGCCCGTGCCCATACAAAGAGCAGTTCCTGATAGGCAGCGAGCAGATTGAACAATATCAACTAGCCCATCACCGTTTACATCAACCAACTCACCAGCAATAGAACCATCACTATTTTGTGAAGTGTTTAAAGATACTCTCACATCATGACTATTGACCTGCGGATTGTTTCCAGGTGACATCTGACTATAAAACTCCTTTGAGTATTCATCCGCCGGAAGTGTCCACGAAGAGTTGTATGTCCAACCAGTTCCGTCGTTGATATACACATAAGCACCATCGATCCCAGTATGCCCCGTTGGCATGCAGCCCCCGCCATCTGATAAACATCTATATGATTGAACAATATCAAGTAGGCCATCCCCATTAACATCTACTAGTGATCCAGCGACAGAACTGTCACTTGAATGCGCCGTATTTAATGAAATAGAGACATCGTGACTATTCACTTGCGGGTTATTCCCGGGTGATACTTGACTAAACCATGCTTTTGAATATTCGTCTGCTGGGAATGACCAACCCGTAGCTAACGTCCATGCACCGCTATTTGTGGCCTGGTAGGTAAACGTTTGAGCAGGAAGTGTTGTTGTAGTTGAATTTACTTGGCCACTTTCAGTAATAGTGTAGAGCAATGAACGATCAGACGGAGTCTGAGTTGTGTACGCGAGATCGTATCTGTGAACCCATGTTGCGCTTACGGCTGATTCTATTCGAGAGATGCGATAATTGGTTGTGGTAGGGAAACCTGGCCTTACATCTTGAACAGCATCGCTCCGAGACTGTCGAGTAAAAGTAACCGTGAAGATGCCAGTGTTTCCACCGTTGCTTGTATAAGTGATAGTATCAGGGTAGACTTGTCCCCCGTTTTTGTAATATGTGTAAGAAATGAAATTACCATTCATGTCCTGCACTTTCTCAAGCATCCATTTAGAAATATGTGCAGAATTATTTGGATCGTCTTGTCTAGTTGAAGCACCGGAGCCAAAAGTATAGATTGTTCCGTTTTTATCGGTTGCAGTCCATGTGTTGCTGCTGTATGTATATTTTGTAAATTCTCCCGTTTCCCTAGAGGGACTGTATGTGCTGCCTGATGTGTTTATCAAATCACCTGACATGCTTGAACTGAAATAGTTATCAGTAAAGAGTGTATTGATTCCACCTTTATTAACTCGACTAATGTACGGAATATTTATTGACCATCCGTACCCAAAAACACTATTCTGTTCTGTACTTTGACTATTATATTCCAATTTTAAATCTGGCTGGAGTCCATTTCTTCCAGGTGGCACTTGTATCTTGTATCCATAGACAGCTGCTCCAGTAGAAAGATCTGGTTCAGGCACAAGTTGAGATTGATTTGGCAACGCATCAAGTGCAACAGGAGCCCACGCATTTACAGGGCCCAAGCTACTACGCATAGCGCTCTGCATAGAAGTTTTTTCAGTTAAATCTTTTGAATCAACGGCAGCATCGTCAATCTTCTCTTTTTCAGAATTATGTTCTTTTGCTATCAGTTCTGGATTATTTGATTGATCGACATAGTCTGAAATATTTTTTGTAAAAGTATTCTCGGGTTTCTCTTCTATTGTAAGAGAAAGTTCTACGGCTTGTGCTGGTTGAGAGATATCAACATCCGGAGAAACAGGCGTTATTTCTTCCGCAAATACTGGTGCCAAAGGAGAAATAAATATTAAAAATGCCAGCATGAAAGCTGACAAGCGAAATACCAAAGAACCGGGTCTTCGAGTTCGACGAGAGTGGGAATGGAGCATAAAAAATTAGAATAAATTAATAATCAAACTTTAAGAACCTTCATCTAAGTACAGTGTACCATTTATTACAAGAAAAGCATAAAATAAATGATAGAAATTAGTACAATTATTAATTCATGCTTTCAAGTTCTTCGACTTTCTGGCGATGGATCTCTGAAAAGATACTAATGAGATCAGAATATAGATGATTCCATACATCGAAATCTATCTGAGAAAAAGAAAAGAAACTACTCCTCTTCTTAACTCTCATTAACCACTTAAATGGTTTTTCACCTTCTTTGGGAATAATCCTGTTTACTTCTTCTGCCTGAATTATCTTTTTTATACACTCCATCATCAAATCACTGTATTGATAAAAAGGGCGGTAACCGGCTGCATCTATAAAAGTTTCAGATGGAGCAAGAACAGAAGGAGTATAGTTAAAGGAATTATCATGTTTAAAATATTCTTCAACGGTAGCAACAAGATGGTCATCTATCTTCACATTTTTGATTTGAGACACGTAAGAATCAATAAAAGGCTGATTCCGTTTAATTAGCTCTTCATACTTTATTTTTTTATTCATAAACTCTAGCGGGGTTTATTTTCAGAACAGCAAATGAGTCTTCGTGAACAAAAGACTCCTCGCCATTGCGATGGTAATCTTTCGATTCCCACCCATACCCGTTTCCAGGTACGACCCGCTAGAGTGACTCTGACGAGGAGTCTTTTGTTCTCTAGCGGGATTTCGACCATATCCTGTAAACCATCAGCTTATAGGGGTTAGGCCTGTTATTAATTTGTAAGGTGATTATACCTCAATTTCAGAGGTATTGGTAGCTTAGCTTCCTTTGAGCTTATTGTGTAGTAGAGTTATCCCCTACAATCCAATTTTCTTATCTTTCATGAATTTCCACTCATAAGTCTTTTTAAATTCATAAATATTTATTATATCTTCAGAATCCGGTTTCTGCCCTAGCATTTCCTGGACAGAAAATTCTCGCCCAGGATTTTTTACTGAAAAGTCAAAAAATTTAATAGATTCTTTATGAATTATTTCGATATAATGCTTATAACTAGAATCTTCTGGATCAGGGATACTCGCGACATCCCTCACATTCAAAAAACCATACTTTCCATCAGTGTCATATAGGCAGTAGAAGTCTTCAGCTCCAGATTTAATTCTATACTGATAAAACTTTTCTAGATCTAAATCTTTATCCTTGTGAATTTTTCCAAATTTCTCATTCTTAAATTTTTTAGGAAATTTAACCACTCTTTTATAGTCACTCAAATCCGTCTGATGATTACCAGGCCCTTGAATATATTCATACGAGCCCGTAAAAGGTCCTTTATTAGGATTAAAGCTGGTAAAAATATGTGGAAATCTATTCCAATTATCTCCCTGATCATCAATGACGAGAATATCTTTATGCCTAACGATGCTATTCTTAATATAAGTTCCCCTATTGTAGCTTGGAAGATGGTCCCAAAAATCTTCTACAATATCTCTTTGTTTTCTTTGCTCTTCTTTATACTCTCGAGAATCACTTTCTAAATAGACAAGTGAAGCTTTATCGAAAAAATCATATTCTTTTTTGATAGTATCTATATAAGCAAAGCATCTTTCAGCCTCAAAAATAATCCCTGATGGATGGTATTCTGCAACTTTATACTCTTTCCATCTTGGATACTTCTCAAAGTCTTTATAGGATCCAGAATAAGGATACTTATCATCTGAAGCCTCTCGCAACATAATGGAATGATGTTTGGGCTCGTCACCAAGAACTCTATATAATTTGTTTTTATTATTAACAGAAAAACGTATTTCTGTAGATCTAGACCTTCTCTTGCTTACTAACGAAATTCCAAAGAACGTGAAAAGTATGCGATCATTTTTGGGCTGATGAAGCATATCTTCAAGTTCAGGCTTACCCCAGATATGAAATTCTATAACACCCTTTTTCCTAAGTTCTTCTCTAAAAACATCATAAGATTTTTTTGAAAAATTAGCGGAAGCTGCAAGAATATACCCATATGGAGGATTTTTAGAATCAACCTCTGATAATATTTCTTTTATTCTTGTGGGGCCAATTTCTTGCTCTCTCTTTCCTTGAATCATCCATAAATGCCCATCCATTGGATGAACAGCTTCCGATGATTCATTCTCATCTTCTACTACTTCTTGATCTTTACTAATTTTTTCATAAGCACGGATATCAAAGCCGTCATCACTACCACCCCTTCCAGTTGCCTCAATAGACTGCCATTCTTTCAAGTCATATATGAGCTCTCGGACAAGGTCCTCAAAACGCTTTGGATCTAAATCCTCAAAGTGTATTGGTCCATATGTTCTTGTAACCTTTGGTTTCGGCATATATAAACGTATTTTAGCATTTTTATGACTTATCCACTCATTGTCATAGACTTAAATCGTTGTTCCGGTATGTTGTTGCTTGTATGGAAAACACAGCCACTACACCCATTAAATACTGCCTGTATGCCCGTAAATCGAGCGAGGCGGAAGAAAAGCAAGCGTTGTCGATAGATTCTCAGATTAAAGAGATGCTGGCCACAGCAACCAGAGAGGGGCTCAATGTCACTGATATGTACCGAGAGTCCCATTCTGCTAAAGACTGTGGCCAACGCCCGGTATTCAACCAGCTTATAGCTGATATAAAAACTGGAAAGTTTACCGGGATCCTTGTATGGCACCCTGATCGCCTATCGAGAAATGCTGGTGACCTTGGTGCCATAGTCGACCTGCTCGATCAGAAGAAGCTAATTGAAATCAGAACCTACAGTCAACGCTTCACAAATAATCCAAATGAGAAGTTTCTACTCATGATTCTTGGATCACAGGCAAAACTCGAGAATGATAATAAAAGTATCAATGTGAAGCGTGGCCTACGATCGAGAGTAGAAAGTGGACTTTGGCCGAGCGTCGCTCCTACTGGATATCTTAATCACCCTGATCGAACAATGAAATGCCATGTAGTTCTTGATCCTCTTCGGTCTCATGTAATGCGAATGATGTTTGAAAAGGTGGCTTATGAGAGATGTTGTATCAGAAAACTGTTTCGATGGATGAAGGAGGACATGAAATTCATTACCAAACATGACAAACCTCTCACCCTTAGTAACATCCAACTCATTCTTAGAAACAATTTCTACATGGGAATGATTGAATATCCAAGGAAGTCTAATAAATGGTATCCGGGTAGGCATGAGCCGATAATTAGTGAGGAATTATTTAAAAAAGTCCAAGAGAAATTAGATGGCGATAGGAGTGGAGAAAGAACAAGGAGAGAATTTGCATTCACTCGTCTTGTTAAATGTGGGATGTGTAACTCAGGAGTAACCGCAGAAGAAAAACATAAGAACCTGGCAAAAGGAGGAGTAGCAACCTACGTTTACTATGGCTGTACAAGATTCTATGACAAAAATTGTAAGAATACTTACCTTCGTGAAGAAGATCTTATCAGTCAGCTCCTGGAAATTATTGACCGCATCGATATAA
>JBEANW010000015.1:0-5305 GCA_041165225.1 Cyanobacteriota bacterium
AATCACCAGAAACTGCTATTAGAATTTCGGCAATTAGGAATTTCATTAATCAAGTTAACTCAATTGTTAGTCTAATTAAGTCCAATGTAGCAGGATTATCTGCCAAAGAAATAGCTCAGAAACTTAATATTGAACTCAGCATTGTGATTGATGAACTTAAGTGGTTTCAACAAAGTAAGATTGTCATCAAAAAAGGAACAGTATGGATTCACAAAAAATATGAGTAATCTTTTGGAGTTACCCTAAGAGAAGCGCTCTAGCTAACAATTAACAAGCTACTTCTGGAGGGAACAACTAACTCGATGCTTTTCCCTTCGGCAGCATTATGCCAGTTTATTTTCCCTGAGCCATAGACAATTTTTTCAGATTGAGACTGCAATTCACTGACCCCAAAAACAGCACTGGCTTGTTCTGTGCCAACATTAACCGCGACGATCGCTTCTTGCTGATCTAAAATACGTGCCAAGACATATAAATTTTGCTCTGCATAGAGAGTTTTATATTTACCCGTCCGCAAAGCTGCATACTGATGACGCAGGGCAATTAGCTGTTGATAAGCTTGTAAAATTTCCCGATCCCAAGCTTCAGGTTCAGGGAAGCCACGACGACAATCAGGATCTTTGCCTCCTAATAAACCCACCTCGTCCCCATAGTAAATGCTAGGCGCACCAGGAAAAGTCATCATCAACACGGTTGCGAGCATCAAGCTACTTTTGTCTTCTCCTACCGTAGTCAACATGCGGGGAGTATCGTGGCTGTCTAATAAATTAAGTTGAGCAAGCTGAATTTCCCAGTCATAGAGCTTCAATAAAGCATCAATGCGAATTGCATATTCAGTGCCAGAAATCGGTGGATAGGGTCTTAATTCCTCGCGACAAAACTCAGGTAGATAATTATCTCCTCCTGCAAAAGCGATCGCTGCTTCGGTAAAGCGATAGTTCATCACCCCATCAAACTGTGTCCCATCTAGCCAAGGGCTAGCATCACCCCAAATTTCCCCCACGATATAAGCTTCAGGGTTAACTGCCTTAACGCGATCGCGAAATTCTTGCCAAAATCCTGGAGCATCGATTTCATTTGGCACATCCAAACGCCAGCCATCAATACCTTGGTGGAGCCAATATTCCGCCACCTGCATGATGTATTCCTTAACTTGGGGATTATCATGATTAAACTCAGGTAAAGCGCGATCGCCAGTCCAACCTTCGTAGTGAGCAGGTTTACCACCGTCATAGGCGGATAAAGGCCAATCAGAAATCTTGAACCAATCTAACCAGGGGGAGTGGGAGCCATTTTCCAAAATATCGTTAAAGAAGAAAAAGCCACGGCTAGCATGGTTAAATACTCCATCTAGTACCACTTTAATCTCTCGTTCGTGGGCAGCTTTAATTAGGGCAGCAAAGGCAGTATTGCCTCCTAGGATCGGGTCTACTTGATAATAATCATGGGTATGATAACGATGGTTGGAAGCCGACTGAAAAATCGGTGTGAAGTAAATCGCATTTGCTCCTAGATCCTGGATGTAATCTAGCTGCTCAATTATTCCCCAGAGGTTCCCTCCTTTATATCCTTGATAAGTCGGAGTTGCGTCCCAAGCTTCATAGTTGGTAGCTTGCCATTGTCCTGGCAGCTTAGACTCACTTCTGGCAAAGCGATCGGGAAATATCTGGTAAAAGACGGCATTTTTGACCCAATTCGGTGTTTTAATCATGGCTGTTGGATGAGTTCGGAGTTCGGAATTCGGAGTTCGGAGTTGGCTCAAAAAGCGATCGCCTGTCCATCATCAACGGTAAAAAGATGGACTTTGGCGAGATTAATCTTTAACCACAGGAGATCGCCGACTCCTACTGGTTGATCGGCGGGGAGGGATACCGTTAGGGTAATAGCGGATTGTGCTGTTAGATGAGCCGAGATATAGGTTTCATTCCCCAGGGCTTCTACTAAATCTACCTCAATTTGGATGTTACTTTGGCTGGCGGTATCAACTGTTAAATGTTGGGGACGAATACCCAGAATTAGGGATTTTGCTTGGCTATATTCTAGAGGTTTTGTCCAAGCATCAGGTAAATCTAAAGTAAAGTGCGGACTAACTAACTGGAGGGGAGATGCTAGATCTACGGGTAAAAAATTCATGGGTGGCGAGCCAATAAACTCAGCGACAAAAAGATTCGCAGGTCGTTCGTAAATCTCCAAGGGAGGAGCAATCTGCTGGATTTGACCATTGTTCATCACGGCAATGCGATCGCCCATCGTCATGGCTTCTGTCTGGTCATGGGTAACATAAACCGTAGTGGTCTTTAACTGTCGCTGGAGCTGGACAATTTGAGCGCGGGTTTGGGTTCTGAGTTTGGCATCTAGATTAGATAATGGCTCGTCCATCAAAAAAACTTGGGGATTACGAGCGATCGCTCTCCCTAAAGCTACCCGCTGCTTTTGCCCTCCAGACAACTCCTTGGGTAAACGGGCTAATAAAGGCTCAATCTGCAATAAACTTGCCACATAACGCACTCGATCCCGTACTTGCTTTTCTTTTGCCGACAAATACCTCATGCTGCGAGGAGCATAGCGAGTGATACCTGTTAAAATCCTTTCCCACCAACCAGAATTAACTGCGTCTTTGTCCCCTGTCTGGGAATTCCGCCGTAGACCAAAAGCAATATTATCGTAAATATTCAGGTGAGGATATAGGGCATAATTTTGGAATACCATCGCAATATCCCTGGCTTTGGGGGGTAAATTGTTGATCAAGCGATCGCCAATTTTAATATTCCCCCCCGTCAATTCCTCCAAACCTGCCAACAACCGCAAGAGGGTACTCTTACCGCAGCCAGAAGGGCCCACCAAGACTAAGAATTCCCCGTCCTCAACAGTAAAATTAATATCTCGCAGTACGCTAACCTGCTTAAATTTACCTTTGCTGAGATCTTTACTCAGATCTTTACTCAGATCTTCGCTAAGAGTGATGTCTGGCTGATTTTTAGCAACTCGATCTACTTTCCCGCGAGAGTAGCTTTTATAGACATTTTCGACTACGACCTGTGCCACTATATAAACCTGAAATAAATTAAATAAACTAGATATCATGAGCTTTGCTTAGTCATGTTAGCATTTGCGAAGCTTATCCTTTAGGACTAGCTATTTGATCTCTAAAGTCGCCTCCGACAAATTAAGACACATTTGCCTCGCGATCGCTCACATCAGCAATGCCAGATTATTAACTAGAAGTATGATTAAAAATTAATCCTTACTTTTTAACTTTGTTTTTAACTTTGTCCTTGATGAGTTTATTGATGGGCTTTTCTAAAGTAATATAGCAAATCCAACCAGTTAAAACTGAACCTATAACCAAGGTGATGATGAATAAGTTACCAAAATTAACGAGTCCTAATTTACTTGCAATCAAAGAAGCAAGTACCAGAAAAAATGGATGGATCAAATACGTAGAATAAGATGAATCACCTATCTTTCCCAGAATTTTACCAACAGGATTATGCTTGTTTTTTTGTAAATCATTCTCCAAATTAGTCATTCCTATAAAAAATAGGAGACAGGGAATCCCATAGCCGATAACCCGATTATTAGTTTCTGCCCAATCACTAATATAAGCAAGTAAACTGATTCCAGCCAAACACAAGAAGAGGGAAACGTTTCTGGAAAAACTATATTTTTGAGCCAAGTTGAAAACAGCTATACCCATGATGAATTCAATCAAAATGGAATTAGTCATAAATCCCAAATAAACGTTGTCTGGTCGAAATAATTGACCAAGAATTACTAAAATAGTTAAAATAATAACAGGTATAAGATGTTTTTTAAAAGCCGAAAAAATCAAGCCAAACGAGAAAATAATATAGAAAAAAAATTCGTAGCTAAGAGTCCAACCATTTTGAATTAAAAATTTAGAACTACTAGGAATAAGGGAAAATGAATTTAAAATACTAGTATCTCCCCCAGAACTATTGATTTTATCTGGCATGACTAGATATATCAACAAAGCCACAGTACTTAAAATCCAATATAAGGGCATTATTCGGATAATTCGAGCTTTAATAAATTCATAAATATTAGTTTTTTTGCGGTAAGTTGCATAACACATTATATAACCAGATATGATGAAAAATAGATCTACTCCTGCCTCCCCAAAGTTCAACCAATCCCAAGAAGTTCCGCTGTATATTTTCCCTTTCGACATTGCATGATAAAAAATCACCAGAAGAACTGCTATAGCTCTCATATATTGTATGGAAACAATCATTATAAAAACCCTGCTGAGATTGATGTAAATAAAGTATTAACTGATTATACAGAACCATCAGCAACTAATGAAAAAACTTGAAATTTCTGAAAGAAACAACCTCGATATTGATCTCAAAACTGCGGACAAATAATTTTTTCACAGACAATTTTTTCAATCACTATTATTTTTGTTTGTTTGCAAGTAATAATAATAAGACATCAGGAATTAAATAAGGTTATTCTTCAATACCAAGAGAAGTCCTCAAAACAGAGATGAAAAATTCATCACCCAATGACCTTGAAAACAACAAGTCTGGATCTCTGGATCTCGACTAACTAACAGGCATAAATAACCGCCTTGAAGAATAGTGAAAATATTTCAATTTTGCCGATCGCCCGTATCTAACAAACTACAAGCAAGCGATCTTTGTTGAAGGTACAAATTCAAATAACCTATGTTGCGATCGCGGAGCGTAGGCAGAGCCTAATCTCATTTCTTACTAAACTTTGAGCGATCTCTTGTGTAACTAAATGCGATTTAACTGCTTGCGTCGCTTTGTGCGATTTTCTTTTTCCAATTGAACAATTGAATCTTCAAGTTCCAAACTTGCCAATTCTAACTTTTGTCTTTCTCTACGAGACTTTAATAATGTCTTTTTAACTTGTTTGCGATCGGGTAAATTGCGCTGATTCATCATAAACCCCAATCTGATTTAATTTCTTTAATACTTTGTTGTAGAGCAGGAACTCTATTCTCAATAATCGAAATCCTCTCTGATAGTAACTTTAACATAGCTGGAGTTATAGCAGGTTGTATTTCTGATATCTGAAGTAATAATCTCGATACTTGTGTGTAGAGTTCAGATGCTTGTAAAGCTATCGCTGTTAATTCATCCAAACTGCTAATAGTATCGTCTGTTTCTCCAAAACTTTCTAGTAGCAAATATTCTGATAGTTTTGCTTCATTTACGCTTTCTAGAAGCAATTGTTGCAAACTTGCCAAATTACTCATTAATTCTGAAGAAATTTTTGCCATTAGTTTCCTGCACTGCTATTGATCGCTATCAAG
>JBEANW010000016.1:0-3021 GCA_041165225.1 Cyanobacteriota bacterium
GCACTATCTAGCTGGGGATTGATTTCTAAGGCTAGGGATAGATCGCAGAGGGCTTCAATGATTTGATTGTTGTGAAAATGCATTAGTCCACGATTGTTGTAATGGGCTGCATTATCAGGACGCAAAGCAATTAACTGATCGAGAAGGGCGATCGCCACAACATAATCCCCCTGATTTGCCCTAGCCTTAACACAGTTTTTCAACTGTTGTTCGGTGGAGGAACTGGCTATTTTTAATTGAGGTTGTTGATTAAGATCGGTCTTCATAACATCAAATAAACCTTTTCTCAGATTACTTTACTATCTTGTCCAAAGGCTTAGAGAATTATCATGTGTCATTATCTGAACTGTCTCATGATTTCGTCAATTCCCAGAGGCAAGCTGTTGATTACTTTATAAAGAGCATCATGACGAAAAAAAGATCAAATGTCTTCCACATAATTACGTAAATTAATCTTGAGAATTTGGTAAACAAATTTTGCTTTTTGTATCAGCTTGTGAGAAGAATGTTTGGTTTCATCACAATAGATCTCGCTGACGATCAATTGAGTCCAGTTTTACACTACATTTCTCATAGGTGCCGACAATTTATAGGCGATTTACAGATTCACAACAATCTATAAAAAACAAAAAACTTTAGATTAGTATTTTTAAGATCAATTTATGAATAACACCATGAATGAGACAGCTTTATTTGCTCAAGCAACTGATTTGTCAGCGGATGATTACTGTGTCTTGGGAGTGGCAACCTGTTTTGTCCGAGATGAAGGGGAGATTGAGCAAATAACGGTTTTAGAACCGATTCCTTCCGCTGCGCTAGAAGCTTTAATTAAGGGTGTTCCGACTTCCTATCAAGTAGCCTGTTCTAAAACTTTGGGGGAAATTTTCCAGGATGAAACAGTAAAAATACCGACAGAATTACAAGTAGAGGGCAAAATTAATCTTTGCGATCGCTTTGCCGAAAGAGTAGCGGCGGCAACTCGTACTTATAAACGTCGTCCCGAAGCGCAAGCACACATTCCTTTGGGTGTAGTCAGACAAGATTTTAATTATTCTTTAGAAAGAAAAAGAGTCTTAAATACTTCTCGCACCGTGAGTACAGAAGATAATGTGAAACAACATTCCCATACTCATAAGGTTTTGTAGCGTTTTTCGTATTTGTAAAGTACACCTTGGTTCTGTTTGGGAAAAGGGAAAAGGGAAAGGGGAAAAGCAAGTCAAGTTAAATGAATTAAGTGATGGCAAAAACTCCCCAAAAATCCACCCCGAAGCTAACTCAGGGGCAACAACAAGCTTTAGAAAAATTAAAATCCTTTTTAGGTAGTAATCATAGTTTCTTTCGCCTCAGTGGTTACGCAGGGACGGGTAAGAGCTTTTTAATCTGTCATTTGATCGAATGGCTCGATGCCCATGATTTTGAATTTGTAATTGCTGCACCCACCAACAAAGCAGCTAAAAGTTTAATCCAGGTAGGAACTGCCGTTGGGATCAACATTGATGTTAAAACCGTAGCCCAACTTTTGGGTCAACAGCCTGAAATTAATGAGGAGACAGGAGAGGAAGAATTTACTTCAGTGGGAGATGCGGAATTTGATGATTACGATGTGATGATCATTGATGAGTTTTCCATGATTAACCGCAGTAATTTTGAAGAGATCGTGACAGCGATCGCTAGTACCATCGATACCAAGGTTATTTTTGTCGGTGATGAAGCGCAACTCCCCCCCGTCAAAGAACAGCAGCCGATGGTGGCAATTTCCGAGGCGATCGACGATACTGCCACCCTAGATCAAGTAGTACGCTATGAAGGGGAAATTGCCGTAGTAGCAGAAAAGATCCGCAGCGAGGAGTTATATGCCCGCAGGATGTATGATTTCCAAACCAGTCCGGACCAGACAATTGTCTGCCAACCCAGAAAAGAATGGTTAGAAACCGTCACGGAGTATTTTCAAGCGGATGATTGTAAATCCAATCCTGACTATACTAGGCTGCTAGTGTGGCGCAATAAAACCGCTGGGGATGCGAATCGATTTGTGCGATCGCGTTTATGGGGCAAAGAAGCACCTATATTTGTTCCAGGAGACAGGCTGATTGCTAGAAAACCCCTGTTTCGGGTGCGTCCAGGACAAAAAGGTAAAAATCGCTGGGGGGTTTTGATTAATAACTCCGAAGAATGTTCGGTAATCGAACAGCCAACTATTAAAGAACTATCTTTCGATAAAATAGCCTATCAATATCGTTCTGTTCCTGTAAAGACTGATGCAGGGTTTGAAGTAAATCTGTCGGTGTTGACGGAACAAGGGGAAAGATTGCGGGACGAAATGATCAAAGATTACGTTGCTAAGAAACAGTGGAATAAGTATTTTGACCTGTCTAGAACTTTTGATGATGTTACCTATGCCTACAGTTTGACGGTACATAAAGCCCAAGGTTCAAGTATCGATTACGTTTTCCTTGATACTGAAGATCTGCAAGGCTGTCCTGATCTGCAAAAAATGCTTTATACTGCCTTAACCCGCGCCAAAGTCAGGGTATATATACCTCTGTAGTTTTAGTAGTTATCTAGTCTTTCATGGATGACCAAATAGCGATCGCTCATATTTTGAAACGTTTTTTGTTCTAGGTTATTTTGCCCACCCTACATTGGCTGATTCAAATAGAAATTACCGACCTACCAGCAGGGCAACCAGATCGGCGATCGCTCTAAGACGAATTTACTACAGAAATTCAATACCAGATTGCTACTATGTAATTTAACTTGGTAATTTTATCTTGGGCTTGGTTAATAAAAGCGCCCGACTGCACACTCTTCAATTATTAGTTAAATATGACTTTAGCCACTCTAGATAGTTTTTTGACTCAATCCCAAGCTCTCTCGTTAATTGATTTTGCGATCGCCGAATCTCAAGCCGATGGCGTATTTATTAGTTTGAGTGCCAGAGAAAGCGCTCTCAGCCGTTTTTCGGAAAATCAGATTAGTCAAAATGTCCGTCAGCACACCTTTAGTCTCACCGTCACTAGC
>JBEANW010000017.1:0-11526 GCA_041165225.1 Cyanobacteriota bacterium
ACTCAACCTAGTATGGTGTTTTTCGACCCTGGTTTGGTTAAAGCGGCCAGAAATATCTACCGCAACTACTGTAATTTAAACTTTTCCACCGAAAACCAACCTAAAGGAATAGTGATCAACCGAGATAGCCATCGAGGCCAGTTGGCGTTTCGCCATAAACCAGTTCTGTTGCCTAGAGAGTGTTTTATTCCCCTCAAACAGATTGAATCTGAGGCATATTAACTCGTGAGAAACAAATTAGTCTGCTTAGACAGGGAAAGGGGAAAAGGGAAAAGGGAAAAGGATTAATTGTTCTATTTCTATGACTTACTGAAACTATTAATTTCTCGTTGCTAGAGGCTAGAAGCTAGAAGCTAGGAGCTAGAAGCTAAAAGCTATTAACAATATTATTTAAACTACAAACTAAGATTATGGAAACAATAGTTATGGCAATAGGGTTTGCCACAGCTTTCACCTTCGGCGCTTGTATAGGTAGTTTCCTCAACGTAGTTATATATCGTCTGCCCGCAGGATTGTCTTTAATCCACCCTCCATCTCGTTGTCCTCAATGTATGCATTCTTTGGGAGTTACCGAAAATGTTCCTGTGTTTGGCTGGTTATGGCTTCGGGGGCGTTGTCGCTGGTGCAAAACTAAAATTTCGAGTCGCTATCCCCTCGTCGAAGCAGTTACAGGCATAGTCTTCATGATGGTTTTTGGACGCTTTGGCTATAGCGGGGAAACCATTGGCTATTGTCTGTTTTTGTCCTGGTTATTATCATTATCGATGATCGACTTAGACACCATGACTTTACCCTCGTCTCTAACCAAATCAGGATTAGTATTGGGGTTAGTGTTTCAGGCTCTGATCGGCTGGCAGACTAGCCAAGGAGAGGGAGTGGCTAAGGGTTTAATGTTTGGCATTGGGGGGGCAGCATCAGGTATTTGGTTGCTGGAAATCATTGCCTTCCTTGGTCTGATGATGCTGGGACAGCAGGCAATGGGGGATGGAGACGGTAAGCTCATGGCAACTATCGGCGCTTGGATTGGCTGGAAATACGTTTTACTATCTAGTTTTATTGCCTGTGGTGTGGGTTCAATTGTTGGTGGGTTTGCGATCGCCCTGAAGCTGATTGGCAAAAAACAACCGATGCCTTTTGGCCCTTTTTTGGCATTGGGTGGAGCATTAAGCTTATTTTTTGGAGATGCCATCATCGATGCTTACCTCCGAACTTTTTTTAACTTTTAGTTATTTTTAGCTCTTGAATTCTTAATATTATCGAGTTAATTAGGCGAACTATAATGCGGTAAGTCCAAAATTCGCTGTACCATGATCTTGAGAGCTAACTGATCAATTCATGAGAATTTTACTGATCGATGACGACGAACAGTTAATGGAGGTTTTAGCTAATAAGCTAATTGAGCAGCGCTATGCCGTAGATATTGCCAACAATAGTGAAATGGGCTGGGAGTTCATTCTGCTCTTTGATTTTGATCTAGTGGTTCTCGACTGGATGTTGCCTGATATTGAAGGGGTGGAACTGTGTCAGCAGATTAGATCTAAGGGCTATACTATGCCGATTATGCTGTTGACGGCTCGCGATCGCCAAAATGATAAAGTTTTGGGATTGGACTCAGGGGCAGATGATTATGTGGTTAAACCCTTCAATTTTGATGAACTTACCGCCAGAATACGGGCATTATTACGGCGAGAAATCACTGTAGCCTCGCCGATCTTAGAGTGGCAAGCTCTAAGCCTCGATCCCAAAATCCATGAAGTTCATCATCACCAGCAGCTTTTGCCTCTAACCCCTAAAGAATATGGCATGATCGAACTATTCATGCGCCATCCCCAACAGGTATTTAGTCCAGGGGCAATTATTAATAATCTTTGGGCGGGAGAAGACCCCCCAGGAGAAGAGGCGGTAAGAACTCACATCAAAGGTTTACGCCAAAAACTCAAGGCGGTGGGGATGGCAAAAGACACCATCAAAACAGTTTACGGTGTGGGTTATCGTCTTCGGTCTACTGATGATAGCCAGAATATTGCTACTCCTGCTTCAATACCGAGAGTAAATAGCCTGGGACAAGATCAGACGACCACCATTAATCAAATTTGGTCAAAGTTCAGAGATTTAGCTTTTCAAAGATTAGCAGACATCGAAAACCTAGCGATCGCATCCACCGAGAATTGTTTAACCGAGGAAATACAGGAGCAAGCTAGGGCATCGACTCATAAGCTTGCAGGTTCTTTGGGTTGCTTTGGCTTTCCAGAAGGTTCGAGAATTGCCAAACAGATTGAACAACTACTATGGGGGCATCCCCTAGAACAGGGGGATCTCAAGGAAATAATTAAACTGACAACAGCCCTCAATGTCGAATTGCAGCATCAGCCTTTTGAAGCAACGGTTAGAGATGCCCTCAGCAAAAATATTTCATTGTTAATCATTGACTGCAACCACCACCAGCATCTCAGCCAGCAGTTGGCTAGGGAAGCTAACCTTCACGGGATGAAGCCCCATATTGCCACCAATCTTGCTCAAGCCGAAGCCATCCTCGCACAAGAACCCGTCGATGCCCTACTGCATCAAATAGTTTTTCCTGATGGCGAAGATCTAGAATTTCTGGAACACCTACATCAACGCCAACCCAACTTACCGATAGTGGCGATCGCCGAATCTCTGCAATTATCAGATCGTTTAAACTTCGCTCGTAAAGGAGGGAATTTGATTCTACAGCATCCGGTGGAAGCGAAAGCAGCTATCCTATCAGTGGCTGAGTTGGTAGAAAATCTCGGTGCTGCTGTCAAAGTCCTAATCATCGACGACGATCCTCAAGTATTACTATCTCTCGAAATATCCCTTGAACCCTGGGGTTTTGAAATTATTACCCTGGAGCAACCGACTCAATTCTGGGAAGTTCTCGAAGATACCGAACCAGACATCTTGATTTTAGATATAGATATGCCCAATCTCAATGGCATTGATCTCTGTCAGATTTTGCGGAGCGATCGCCATTGGCAACATCTACCAGTTTTATTCTTGAGCGTCCATCAAGACGAAAAAACTCAGGATCAAGCTTTTGCCTATGGTGCAGATGATTATGTTTGCAAGCCTGTAACTGGCTCTGTATTGGCGAATCGTATTCTGAACCGTTTACGTCGGAATAAGCTCATTAATTAGTTAACTGACGTTATGCGCCCATTGAATTATGAAGATTGGGAAAGCGATTCAGCCCTAAAGGATTAGCTTCGCGTCCGCGTTGCGGGGGTTCCCCCCGTTGAGCAAACTTCGTAAGAAGGGTTCAGTGTTCTATTTTTATACCTGCTGGAAACTATCTATTTTTCGTTATTTTGCCTAGCGTCAGTTAGTTAAATAAGAATTAAACCAGTTGTTCGTCACAATATCCTCAACTTTTTAGCTTATTTTCTAGGAATAGCTAGTGACTACCTACTCCCTAGCTTAGAGCTTAGAGCTTAGAGCCTTATATTAAATTGATTCAGCATGAGGAGAATAGATAGGATGCAAATACCACTACAAGTTACTTTTCGCCACGTTCCCCACTCCAAAACGATTGAATTTGGAATAAACCAACAGCTAGAAAAACTTGCTCATTTTTGCGATCGCATTATCCGCTGCCAAGTAATGGTAGAAGCGCCTCATCAGGATCATCGCCAAGGAAATGTTTATCACGTCCGCATCAACCTTACTTTACCTGGAGAAGAATTAATCATCCATCAAGATTCTTCTCCCCATCAGAAGCATGACAATATTCAACTAGCAATTCGCAATGCCTTTAATGTTGCCCAGCGACAATTAAAACGCTACACAGCCATGCAAAATGCATAATTGATAATTAGAGAATTAAAGTAAACTGGCGTTGCTGATTTTGGAAATTACTCCGAACTCGATGCGACGTTAGGAGGACGCGAAGCTATATGCGAAGCGGTATCCTTTAGGAATCCTTTAGGGCGAATTCCGAACTCCGAATTCCGAACTCCGAACTCCGAATTCCGAACTCATCATCAAGCCATATTCTGTGGACAGTAACCCAATCGGTCTACAATTTGATCTCGAAAGATTTCAATCTCTTCTGTTTCTGGTTTACCATGAGCCACAATTACCACCTGATAATGGTTCATCACGACGGTAGGGGATTCTCCTTGTTCCAAACTTAAGAGGGCATCAAGGATTTTGCCTGATGGCTGACAAGTTGCCCCCATTTCATTGAGAAAAGCCTGGAGATTTTTGATTAATTGCTCAGATATGGAACTTTTTAGGCAAACTTTAACCAACCAGCGATCGATTAAGTTAATCACTGCTACGGAGTCTAAATCAAATTGATATTTATAATAACGTAAATGCTTGATTACTCTAAGAGTACAACTAGCATTAGGAAAAGAGTAAATATATTCTGAATTATTGTTCATAATGCTCAATTAAAATGCTGCTTCCTAATCAACAACTTTTGCTCCGACTTCTTAGTATCCAGTAGCCTATAAATGTAAAAAAAAAATTTGAGGAACTTGTGAGTATTGATCGCTACATTGAATTTAATCCTATAACTATTGCGCCAAACGCTTCCCTGAAAGACGCAATCGCTTTGATTGCTCAACAACAAGGGTCAAACAAGCCTAGTTGTCTCTTAATCGTCGTAGAGCAACAATTAGTGGGAATTTTGACTCAAAACGATGTAATCAGATTGGTAGCGACAGAAACAGATTTGGCGAACACGATGGTAGACATGGTGATGACCCAACCAGTATTGACGATGGTGCGATCGCAATGTCATGATCTCTCCTCTGTCTGGTCATTTCTCCAGCAGCATGCCATCAGCTATTTACCTATTTTACACGGGGATGGTGAGTTAGTTGGGGTAATTGATGCTCGTAGTTTGATGTCATATTTCTCTTCGACAGCTAGAAGGGATGTCAACCAAGAGACAATAAATCATCATCAAAAACCCGAATCACCAGAGCAAAGCTTCAGCAATAATGGGTTGCAAATAGCCAAAAAACAAGAACTAGCCAGATTTTTTGAGATTGCTAGCATTCAGTGTATTGTGAGTTTTGCTGGCTATTTTGTACGGACTAATGCCACTTTTAGTAAAGTTTTAGGCTTCACTCCAGAGGAGTTTCTCGCGGAACCCTTGATTAACTTTGTTCACCCAGAGGATCGTGCCATCACGATCGCGGAACTAGAAAATTTAACGAGAGGGGAAGCCACTCTTTCTTTTGAAAATCGCTATCGAACCAAAGATGGTGACTATCGTTGGTTTTTATGGACAGCCAACCCCTATGTCACAGAAAAACTGGTTTATGCTGCGGCAAGAGATATCACCGATCGCAAAAATCATGAATTAGCGGTGATCAAAGATATCAGCGATCGCCAGAAAACAGCAATTCAACTTCAGCGGGAACGGGATTTCTCGGAAGCAGTGATCAATACCGTTGGGGCATTAATCACCGTATTAGATCGGCAGGGGGCAATAGTTGGTTTTAATCGAACCTGTGAGCAGGTTACGGGATACTCCTTGGCGGAGGTTAAAGGTCAACAGATTTGGGATTTTCTAATTTCCTCTCAGGAGATCAAAGCAGTCAAAGCTGTATTTGAGCGCTTGCTGGAGGGACAATTTCACAGTCAATATGAAAACTACTGGATTGGGAAAGATGGTAGTCAGCACTTAATTTCCTGGTCGAATACGGCGCTGTTGGATCATCAGGGAGAGATTGAATTCATTATTGCCACAGGCATTGATGTTACCGAACAGCGTCGGGTTTGGAACAAGTTAGAACTGCAATATCGACAAACTAAGCTATTAACCGAAACCACCCGCCGAATTCGGATGTCCATTGACCTCAAGGAAATTTTGCAAACCACCGTCACGGAGATTCAGCATCTTCTGGTGTGCGATCGCGTTTTGATTATGGAAATCAAGCCCAACCATAACGCCTTACCCATTAGCGAAGCGCTGATTGGAGATTTACCATCCATGTTGGGTTATGAATTTGCCGATCCCTTATTGATGGGAGAATATTTAACCCGATATCATCAGGGACAAGTATTGGCGATCGATAATCTAGATACGGCGGCTATTGATCCAGATATTAAGCAACTCTTAAAACAGTTTCAGGTTCAGGCAAAATTAGTGGTGCCAATCCTCTCTCAGGGTAAACTTCAAGGTCTTTTGGTTGCCCATCAATGTCATAATCCGCGACAGTGGCAGGAATCGGAAATCCAGTTACTCCATCAACTAGCGGATCAAATTGGGGTCGCCTTATCCCAGGCTCAATTACTCAATTATGCTGAGGAACTAGCAGAGGAAAGAACGAAAGAGCTAACCGCGACGAATGAACTACTAAAACTAGAAATTGCCGAACGGACGCAAACTGAGCTAGATTTACGAGAAAATCAGCAAAAACTAGCGGGTATTTTAGATAATGCGGATGAGGCAATTATTTCCATTGACGAAAGACAGCGAATTCAACTGTTTAACCAAGGTGCCGAGAAAATTTTTGGCTATCAACCGTTTGAAATTATCGATCAGTCTTTAGATATCCTCTTACCTCAGGTATTTCGCCAGATCCACCGCCATCACGTCCAGGAATTTGGTAAATTACCAGCCAAGTCGCGCAAAATGGCAGAACGCAATAGTAATGTCTATGGTCGTCATAAAGATGGTCATGAATTTCCCGCCGAAGCATCGGTGGCTAAACTAGAAACTAAAGCAGGTATGCTATTTACGGTGATGCTAAAAGATATTAGTGAGCGTCAAAAAACCCAAGAAAAGCTCCAAACTTCTAAAGCACTGCTGGCAAAAGCCGAAAAAATCGCCAAAATTGGCAGTTGGGAATATGACCATGAAACCAATCAAAAAAGCTGGTCAGAAGAATTATTTAATATTTTAGAATTTGACCAAGATTTACCCTCTCTCCCAGGTTGCTCAGAAATTTTAGACCGCGTTCATCCAGAAGATCTTTTGTTAGTGAAAAAGACTTTGCGAGCAGGACATCAACAGGGAAAATCTTGGGAACTCAACTATCGATTACAATTTCCCGATGGCAAAATTAAATATATCGAAAGTAGAGGGGAAGCCAGCGCAAATTCTGAGGGTAAAGTTCTGAGGGTATTGGAAACAATTATGGATGTGAGCGATCGCATCCAATCGGCAAAATCTCTTCAGCGAAGTGAAGAACAGTTAAAGTTAATCACCGATGCTTTGCCGGTGTTAATTGCCTACATCGATAATCAACAACGTTATCTCTACAACAATCGTACCTACGAAAGCTGGTATGGTAGACCTCGTTCGAGTTTGCGGGGCAAAACCATCAGAGGAGTTGTGGGGGAGAGTAACTATCGGCAAATGCTGCCCTATATTGAAACCGTCTTGGCGGGAAAAGCAGTTACTTTTGAAAGCCAGCCTGTTACAGAAAATGGTAACTCCTATTGGATGAATGCTACCTATATTCCTGACTTTAGTTCCAGTGGTGAGGTCAAAGGATTTTTCTCGATGACAGAAGATATTACCGAACGCAAAGCCGTAGAACAAATGAAAAGCGAATTTATTTCCATTGCCAGTCATGAAATGCGTACTCCTTTAACGGCAATTCATGGAGTGATTAAATTACTCTCTGCTGGACGTTTAGGTGAACTCTCCGAATCGGGGACAAAAATGGCAGAGATGGCGCTGAGAAATGGCGATCGCTTGGTTCGTTTAGTGAACGATATTCTTGACTTGGAACGTATGGAATCGGGTCGAGATGAAATTAATCACCAAAAATGTGACAGTGGTGAGTTAATCAGGCAGACAATGGATAGCTTATCCTCTATGGCTGAAGCCCAGGGAATTCGACTAGCAACGGTGTCTGAATCGATTGAATTACTAGCTGATCGCGATCGCATTGTCCAAACTTTGAGTAACCTCATTAGCAATGCGATTAAGTTTTCTCCTGCCAACAGTACCATTTGGATTTCCTCTCAATGGGAGCAGCAAAATGTTCTCTTTGCAGTCAAAGATAGTGGCAGAGGTATCCCGAAAGATAAGTTAGAAAATATCTTTGAGCGTTTTCAACAAGTAGATGCTTCTGATTCCCGCCAGAAAGGAGGTACTGGTTTAGGCTTAGCAATCTGTCGCCACATTGTAGAGCAGCATCAGGGCAAAATTTGGGCTGAGAGTATTAATGGTCAAGGCAGTACTTTTTTCTTTACTATACCCCAAGCTTAACTTCCTCGATTCTCTAAGTAATATGAGGTCTGGCAATAATAAATAAAATAAATAATCGCATCAATGATCACAACAAAATCATAATTAGCGGGTAAGATTATGAAGTTTTTCCTCCCTGTTAATTGCTAATCTCATGAGTTCAAAGCGTATCCTATTTATTGATGACGAAGATGATATTAAAACCCTAGCCCAGTTTTGCCTAGAAGCTGAAGCAGGTTGGTCAATGATGGGTGCGTCTGGTGGGATAGAAGGCGTGGCGATCGCCGAAAGCGAACAGCCTGATGCGATTCTTTTAGATGCGATGATGCCTGACATAGATGGGCTACAAACCTTAGAAAAGCTAATGCTCAATCCTAAGACCAAACACATTCCCACTATCTTTATCACGGCCAAAGCTCAAGCAAGCGATCGTCGTCGGTTTTACAGTGCTGGGGCAAAAGGTGTAATCAATAAACCCTTCGATTCCCTTACCTTAGCCAGTCAAATTTCTGGTTTCCTGGGTTGGTAACTAACCCGTAAATTAATTATTTCTTTATGCCATACGGCGCTTTAATTCCTCAGCTAATATTGCCACATTTGGTTCTTTTAAAATTCCCAGATGATCTCCAGGAATGTTAATCAGATCAAATTCTCCAGTAGCTAGATTGCGCCATCCCAATTTACTATCAAGCTTACCAAATGCAGCCCTTCGAGGGTTGATCTGCATAGATTTAAAGACAGCTAAATTACCTGAATATGCCTGTGGTACATAATTTTGACAGGCTTTAAAATAGGTTCGATCAACATTGTTTAATTGTTTCTCTCTTTTAGTTTGATGATTTTTGAGAGATTGTTGGGCAGGGACTTGATCCTTTGGAGATAATTTCCACTTAATTTTGGTTAATCGAGAAAATAGATATTTAGGAACTGCATGGGAAAAGTTCCTTAAATGGGTCAATAATCTCTTCTGACGGGAATGCAAAGTGTAAGCACCTGGACCCCAAGTATCAAATAAAGCCAGGAGAGCAACTTCTTCCCCTTGAACTTGGAGTTGTTGAGCAGCTTCTAGCGCTACCATGCCTCCAAAAGACAAGCCTCCAAAGTAATAAGGGCCATGAGGCTGAACAGTTTTGATTTCTTTGATGTAAAGAGCTGCCAAATCTGCAATCTGATTCAACCAATGACCAGAATCATCAATCATTTCAATGGATAAACCATAGACAGGCTGATCTTCGCCTAAATTAAAGGATAGAGGATAATAAATACCCACCCCTTGAAATAAAAATAGAGGTGTTTTAGTTCCCTTTGCCTGAATCGGTACCAGAAGCGACCAAGCTTTGGGATTACTATTGGATTCAAAGAAACTTGCCTGTTCTTCAATAGTGGGCATTTGAAATAACATTGCCAGGGGTAGTTTCATCTGAAAAGTTTGCTCCAACTGCCCAGATAAGGTAGCCGCTAAGAGGGAATGTCCACCGAGGGCAAAAAAGTTATCATCAACGCTGATCGCGGCAGGCTCAAGGTGAAGTACCTCCGCCCAAATCTCCACCAATTGCTGCTCCATCTCCGTCCGAGGAGCAAGAAAAGATGTAGTTTTAACCGACTCAGGTGCAGGTAAAGCCTGGCGATCTATTTTGCCATTGAGATTGAGGGGAAACCGCTCCAAAACCACAAACTGGGACGGAATCATATACTGAGGTAGGACTGTCCCCAGAAAATCACGTAATTCTTTGACGGTAGGGGCAGAATCTACTGCCACGAAATAAGCGACGAGCTGTGGCTCTTGATTATGGTCTGACCGCGCCACCACCACTGAGTTAATAATCCCTGGATGTAAATTTAAATTAGATTCAATATCCGCTAATTCAATCCGCAAACCGCGAATTTGCACTTGAAAATCCGCCCTGCCCAATACTTGTAAATTCCCTTCCGCCGTCAAAAGCCCCAGATCTCCTGTACGGTAAAAACGTTGCCCATCCAGTAGCAGATATTTCTCCTGAGTTAATTCAGGCAAATTCAAATAGCCAGAGGTAATACCTGCCCCCCCAAAGTAAATCTCTCCCTTAACCCCCGCAGCCACTACTCTTTGTTGATTATCCAAGACCTTGAGTTGCACCTGCTCAAAGGGCTTACCTACCAAAGTTTGAGACAATTCCTCTGCTTTTGGTGCTAAAAAAGTACAGCCCATACAACTGATTTCGCTAGAGCCATAAATAGCGTAGACTTCCGCTTGATCAAAAATCCGATTGAGGCGGTTGAGAATTTGTGGGGGAATCATATCCCCACCACTAGAAGCGTGCTTAACATGGGCAAATCGCTTCTCATCTGGAGAATCATCTGGCTGTTGCCCTAAGAAATCGAGCAACATTTTCAACACACTGGGGCCTAAATGGAAAAAAGTAGCTTGCTCAATTGCTTGAGCCAATTGTGACGGCTCTAATAATTGCTCTTGAGTAATCATCTCCACCCTTCCTCCAGAAACTAGAGGCAAGAGCAACATCAATAAACTAATACTAAAAGTAAACCTGGTGGCGGCTAAGAAGCTATCCTCGGCAGCAAAATGATATTTGTCTTGAGCCGAGGAGAGATAGTGCAGTAAATTACGGTGAGTAGAGACTACTCCTTTGGGAGTACCTGTCGTCCCCGAAGTAAAGAAGATATGGGAAATACTATCTAGAGGGCAGTCATAGTCAGGGTTATCTGCCTGATAGGAAGATAAATCCAATCGAGGTAGATTGATAATCTTGATCTGCGGTGAACTGAAACTGGCTTCAACTTCAGGCAACTTCTCACTAGCACAGAGGATGACTGATGGTTGAGCCTGTTGGACAATACTAGCAATTCTCGCCAGGGGAAATTCGGGATCGATGGGGAGATAGACAGCATTGAGCTTATGAATTGCCAACAGGGCGATTAAAATTTCCAATCCAGCATCCACCATCACCCCAACACAATCCTGGGGCTGAACCTGTTGACTAGTTAGATAATGAGCTAGCTGATTGGCTTTGAGGTTTAGTTCTCCATAGGTTATTTGTTCCCCTGTCAAGGTCAACCTCGCGGCTACGGAGTTGGGACACTCTTGGGCATGTCGTTCAACAAGTTGATAGATGGCGACGACTTCCTCATATGCAGGTGTCAGTTCTAACGCGGTCTGATCATTCGTGCTGTGGGTTGCCAACAGTAGATTTTGGTTCATATCAATTACAAGCTAGGTAAGGTGCAGATGCTGGGCATAAGATCGCTACTAGTCACCTGGGGAGAATACTTTTAGATGCTTAGACGCGATTTGACTTTTAAAAGTTAGTGAAATTAAGATTTATATTCAATGAGGCTTATTTTTTGACCTA
>JBEANW010000018.1:0-2962 GCA_041165225.1 Cyanobacteriota bacterium
TCCCACAAGCAAGGGTAATGCCAGCGCCTCTTTCCCAGACCCGCATCTTGATATAGTCTGGTTTGATCACCTCAATAAACTCGGTATTTGTCCGTTGAGGGAAAACAGCATGATGTTCAAATAAAGGGCCAATTTGCTCCAGGGCGATCTCCTGGCTATCATCGACAAATGTAATACAGTGGGGGTTACCCATACTCACCGCCGTCACTGACCAAGAGCGATCGCCAACTTCTAGAGGCTGGGCGATAACTTTCCCCTCCCCGCCATCAAGAGTTGTGGGTATTTTAGGCGCAGATAATTCTGGTTCTCCCATGTCTACCGTAACTTCTCCGTTGCTTTCCAGTTTGGGTACGATTAGCCCTGCTAAAGTATCAATCTGGTAAGATTTATGAACATCGGTATTTCCTTCAAGAGCGGCGATAAACTTAGCGAGACAGCGAATACCGTTACCGCACATTTCTGGTTCAGAACCATCAGAATTATAGATTCTCATGGTGTAGTCTATATTTGCTTTTCCTGGCAGAGCAAATATAACTCCGTCCGCCCCAATCCCAAAATGGCGATCGCACATAGCGATCGCTTGTTCAGGAGTAATTATCGGTTCGACAGCATGGCGATTATCAATCAGAATAAAATCATTGCCTAATCCTTGGTATTTGCTAAACTCGATTACCATCTTTATTTTTCCTCCATAGATACGAGAACTGAAAATATGACTGAATTTAATACTGAACTACCTGGCGTAAGGCAAGTTCAAGGCTTTATCAAAGACAAGCAAGAAGTAGAACTAAAGCTAGTTACCGACGATTTAGTGGTGGGCAAAATTATCTGGCAAGATGCAGATTCTCTCTGTATGATGGATCACTACAATCAACAAACATTAGTCTGGCGACAAGCTCTGGTATATATCAAGCCTAAAGCATGAGCTAGGGTGGGCGCTGCCCACCTTTTGGGCAGCTTATCCTTCAACCAAGCTTACTTTTCACCAGTTCTTGGATTTTCTTACCATCAGCTTTCCCCTTCAACTGTTTCATGGCAGGGCCCATGACTCTGCCTAAATCTTTCATGGTAGTTGCACCAGAAGAGGCAATTAACTCATCGATAACTCTTGCCACTTCCTCATCACTAACCTGTTCGGGGAGGTAAGTTTCAATAATTGCTAATTCCTGACTTTCTTTCTCCGCCAAGTCATCTCTCCCACCATTGCTAAACTGTTCGATCGAATCACGGCGCTGTTTTGCCTGTTGGGAGAGTAATTCGATTTCTTGTTCTGGGGTGAGACTGTCTTGACCTTGGGGACGTAGCTCGACTTCTTTGTCTAAAATTGCCTTTTTAATCCCCCTCACTGTTTGCAGCCGTAGCTTATCCTTGGCTTTCATTGCCGTTTTGATGTCTTCTCCAATCTGTTCTTTAAGACTCATCTTTTCTTTCCTTTACTGAGTCATTTATTATAAAATACTTTTTACGTAATACAAAAGAAATCAGATTAGTTATTAAAAGCTATAAGCTGTAAGCTTTAGGCTCTAAGCTTTTTAAATGCGGGCTGTTGACCTCCATCGATTCTAGACTAGCAACTGAAAAAGCCAAAAAAGCGATCGCCCTTTCCATTCATCAGCCTGAAACATTATTCGACTCAATTAAAGAGGCTAAGGTTTGCAGCATTTCTTGTTCATTAAAAGGTTTCGAGAAATAGGCAGCAGCACCGAGTTTCATTGCTAACTGGCGATGCTTGTCATTATTGCGGGAAGTCAACATGGCGATCGGCAGATCAGCAAATTGCGCCTCAGACTTAATCTCGCTCAGGACACCATAGCCATCTAGACGAGGCATTTCCACGTCGCAGATTACCGCCTTTGCCTCCAATCCTCCTCGTAATTTATCCACCGCATCCTGACCATCTTTGGCTTCTTCAACTCGATAGCCATTACGTTCTAAGAACCCTGCTAAATAACGACGGACATTTACGGAGTCATCAACAACCAGAATGGTTGAGGTAGTAGTATGAGGGAAAGTAGTACTAGGAAGATTAATTGGATCAGCGGAGATAGTTGAAGTAGCGAAGGCAGCGCGCTGCTGTCGAACCAGACCCTTATAAAAGGCATTAGGCTCAATCAGAGGAATCACGCGACCATCGCCTAATACAGTAGAACCTGTGAATCCAGAGAACAAAGGAATGGAAGAATTGACTGTTCTAATGGCGACTTCCTGCTCATGCCAGTATTTTTCCAAATAGATACCTGCCAGTTTATTAGCTTCTTCAAAAATCAAGACCGTAGGATGCTGAATTTTAGCAGTACCCGACATTTCAAAAGGTTTGCTTGGTCTTTGGAAAGAAAGATGTTGCCCAGGTCGAATTAAATGAACTGCTTGATTGTTCCAGGCTAATAACTCTTGCTGGTTACTTTTGGTAATTGTTGTCCCATCATACTGAATAATTTCCTTGATACTGTGGACGGGAACAGCAAAAACCAGACCTCCACTTTCCACAATGATCACCCGCATTACTAGTAAAGATAGCGGGACAGCTAGGGTAAAAGTAGTCCCCTGACCTAATTTGGTGCTAACTTGAATGTCACCGCGAATCTGTTGTAAATTAGAGCGTACCACGTCCATGCCCACACCCCGTCCCGATAGTTCGGTAACGTGATCAGCAGTACTAAATCCTGGTTCAAAGATCGCATCAAGGGTATCGGTATCCGAGAGTTTTTGGACTTCTGCGGTGGATAGACCCATTTTGAGGAGGCGATCGCGAATTTTTTGGGTATTAATGCCCCCTCCATCATCAGTGATGGTAATGATCGTCTGATTACCCTTTTGGCTAGCTTTGAGGACAATTTTACCCTCTGCTGGTTTGCCTGCTGCTTGACGAGTTGCTGCGTCTTCTAAGCCATGATCGAAAGCGTTCCGCAAGAGGTGGGTCAGAGGGTCGCTCAAATATTCGATCGCCTGACGATCTAATTGA
>JBEANW010000019.1:0-7351 GCA_041165225.1 Cyanobacteriota bacterium
GATGAACCTGACTATTTTTCAGGGTGGGAAAACCTTGAGGATGTTGCCAAATTGTCATGGGTTATGAAAGGAGCGAAGCTCCTAGCTATAGGCTGTAAGCTATAAGCTATAAGCTGGGGAGTAGGTAGTCAATGATTTCAAAATTACATCTAATTTCATGCTAATGAGTAAAATTATCATAATTGGCTGTGGAATTGTGGGGGCAGCGATCGCCTATGAACTAAGCTTAATTTCAGGATTAGAGATTACCGTCATTGAAAAGCATACTCCCGCTGCTGGGTCAACAGGGGCAGCTTTAGGAGTCTTGATGGGGGTTATTAGCCAGAAGCAAAAGGGTCGTGCTTGGCGTTTTCGTAGTACTAGTTTGCAACGCTATCAATCGCTGATTCCTGAGTTGGAAGCAAAAACAGGATTGAAAATACCTGTGAATCGTCAAGGAATCTTGAAGCTATTATTTACTGGTGAGAATCTAGAAAAATGGCACAAATTACGAGAATTTCGAGCTGCTGAAGGTTGGGAGTTAGTTATTGGCGATCGCACCTTCCTGGCGGAACATTGCCCCCACATAGTTAATGAGCAGATTATTGGCGCTGTCTATTCTCCTCAAGATGGACAAATCAATCCTGTGGAACTGACTAACGCTTTAGTGGCTGCTGCGAGGGCTAATGGGGTGGAGTTTCAGTTCGGGGTAGAAGTACAAGATTTTATTACTCAAACAGATGAATTCTCAACATTATTAACCTGTCAATCTTTAGTCACCAGCACCAGCAGCATAGAAGTCGAGCAGCTAATTATCTCCGCAGGTTTAGGCTCAACTCCCCTAACCCAATCTCTACAGCAAGCAATTCCGATTCGTCCTGTACTGGGACAGGCAATTAAATTACAGTTAGAGCAACCTTTGGGCAATCCCCATTTCCAACCTGTAGTTACAGGCAATGATGTCCATCTTGTACCATTAGATCATCATCAATATTGGCTGGGGGCAACAGTAGAATTTCCCACGGAAGCGGGGACAATTGTTGCTGATGCTAAATTACTAGAAGCAGTATTACAGGAGGCGATCGCTTTTTGTCCCGAACTAAAATCAGCAACCATTCTCGAAACTTGGTCAGGTAAACGTCCTCGCCCTGAAGGCATTCCTGCCCCCATTATTGAACAACTATCAGGCTATAGCAATGTTCTGATCGCTACAGCCCATTACCGCAACGGTGTCCTCCTCGCTCCAGCAACAGCTTTAGAAGTAGCGCAGATTTTATCGTTAGGGTAGGTCGCAGAGGGTCAACATCAAGTACACTATTGACTTATTGAGATCTAGAGAGGATAAGAGGTTGGCTACTCGTGTAATTATCGTGCGTCATGGACAAAGTACATATAATGCCCAAAAGAAAATTCAGGGTCGTTGTGATAAGTCTGTCTTGACCGACAAAGGAATTAACGATGCCCAACTCGTAGGTAAGGCGCTGAGGGGTTTGAAAATCGATGCTTTCTATTGCAGTCCTCTCCAGCGGGCTAAACATACTGCCGAGATAATTCAGCAGCATTTAACTGATGCTCCTACTTTGCAGCCAACGGAACACCTGATGGAAGTTGATCTTCCCTTGTGGGAGGAGATGAAAAAGGACGAAGTAATCTCGAAGTTTGGCGCTGATTATCACCAGTGGAAAACCGCCCCCCAAGACTTCAAAATGAGGGTGGCAGGACAAGAACATTATCCCGTCCGCGCCCTCTATCAACAGGCACAAGGTTTTTGGCAACAGGCGATCGCTCAACACCAAGAGCAAACCATCTTAATTACCGCCCATAATGGTATTAATCGCTGTTTAATCATGAGCGCCATTGGCATCAGGATCGATCGCTACCACGAGATTCAACAGTCTAACTGCTGCATTAATATCCTGAACTTTACAGGGGATTTTGGCGAACCAGTGCAGCTAGAATCTCTTAACCAAACTTCCCATGTCGGCATGACAATTCCCCCTGTACGTCCTAACCATTCAGGGCCTCGTCTACTGTTGGTGCGCCACGGTGAAACCAATTGGAATAAAGAATCTCGCTTCCAGGGTATCAGAGATATTCCTCTAAATGATCATGGGCGATCGCAAGGACGCAAAGCCAGCGCCTTTTTACAGGATACTCCCATCGATTTTGCGGTTTCTAGTTCTATGTTACGCCCCAAAGAAACGGCTGAAATCATCTTGGAACAACACCAGGGTGTAGAGTTAAGCACCACGTCAGAATTAATTGAAATCTGTCATGGCCTGTGGGAAGGCATGCTGGAAGCTGAGATTCAGGCAGAATATCCCGAACTACTCCAGCAGTGGAAAGACCAACCTGAAACCGTTCAAATGCCTGAAGGAGAGAATTTACAGCAGGTTTGGGATCGAGGAGTCTCCGCCTGGAATAAAATTGTGGCAGACCACAGCGACCATGACAGCTCCAAAACCATACTAGTGGTAGCTCATGATGCCATTAATAAAGTAATTCTTTGCTATCTTATGGGTCTTAAACCCGATAACTTCTGGAACATTAAGCAGGGTAATTGTGCTGTTAGTGTGATTGATTATCCCCAAGGTGCTTCAGATAAACCTGTACTGCAAGCGATTAATCTAACCGCCCACCTAAGTGATGGCAGCATTATTGATCAAACAGCAGCAGGAGCATTGTAATTTAATAGCTTCTAGCCTCTAGCTTCTAGCTTCTAGCTTTGTTTATCTGTTGGTATCACACGGTTAACAATTAGTGTTGTTGGACACCCAGAAAAACATGGCAATTGTATATGATTAACCTGAGTATTTTTAGAGTGTCCCTCAGTGATTCGTTGTCGCGGGGGATGCTTACATTATGTTTATGCCAGAGATCTGTCGTAATTATCAACTCTCTATTAATCATCTAAGGGTTGATGTCGTCAAAAAAGATATTAAAAATCTGCGCGAATATATCCCCCTGATGGCAAAGTCCGCATTACTTCCCCTCTCAAAGTAGATGATGAAACTATTAAATTGTTTGTCATTTCCAAACTGAGGTGGATCAAAAAAAATCAAGCTAAATTCTCAGATCAACCTCGTCAATCCCCCAAGGAATATGTATCTGGAGAAAGTCATTACTTTAAAGGCGATCGCTATTTACTCAACGTCATCTATCACCCCACTACACCAAAAGTAGTGATTAGCAATCAAACTCATCTTGACCTTTATGTCCGTCATGGCAGTATTCGAGAACAGCGAGAACAGGTCTTAAATAACTGGTATCGCCAACAACTGAAAGCTGAACTTCCTAGACTGATAGCTAAATGGGAGCAGATTATCGGTGTCAGGACTAATGACTGGGGAGTTAAAAAGATGAAGACGAAATGGGGTACTTGTAATACTCAAGCCAAACGAATCTGGCTCAATCTCGAACTGATTAAAAAACCCCCGCACTGCTTAGAATACGTCGTCGTTCATGAATTAGTCCATCTCTTAGAGCGTAATCATGGCGATCGCTTTAAAGCTTATCTGACTCAATTTATGCCGAGTTGGAAGTCTTATCAGGATGAGCTAAATACTTTTCCCCAATCTTCACAATTCAATGAGCGCGTAACACCAGTTAATGATTAGAATAACTATAAGTTTTCTATATACTTGGCATAGTTAAAAATACTGTTCATGACTTCTATTCTTACGCAACAGCCTAAACTCAACGCTCCAACCATATGTAAACTCGGTAATGGTTTAACTATTGTTGCGGAACAGATGCCCGTCGAAGCCGTGAACCTCAATATCTGGATTAACGTCGGCTCGGCGAAAGAAAGCAATGAAATCAATGGGATGGCGCATTTTCTAGAGCATATGGTCTTTAAAGGCACTCCTAGCTTGGAAATTGGCGAATTTGAACATTTAATCGAAGAACGAGGTGCAGTAACCAATGCAGCCACTAGCCAAGACTATACCCACTACTATATAACCACCGCTCCCAAAGACTTTGCTGAATTAGCCCCCCTACAACTTGATGTGGTTTTGAATCCTAGTCTAGAAAATGAAGCTTTTGAGCGAGAAAAATTAGTCGTCTTGGAGGAAATCCGCCGTGCCGAAGATAGTCCCAGTCGTCGCACCTTCTATCGTTCGATGGAAAACTGTTTTGCGACCTTACCCTATCGTCGTCCCGTATTAGGCCCTGTGTCAGTAATTGAGAATTTGCGATCGCCACAAATGCGGAATTTTCATGGTGCTTGGTATCAGCCTAGTTCAATGACCGCAGCGGTAGTAGGGAATCTGCCCGTAGAAGAGTTAATTGAAATCGTTACCCAGAGCTTTGACAAGTACTATAGTTCCCCTCAAGATTATCCGAAAAATAGTACCCCCAGCGTCACTCCAGAATCGCCTTTTACCGAAATAGTTCGTCAAGAGTACACCGACGAGAGTTTACAGCAGGCGCGGTTAATTATGACTTGGCGAGTTCCTGGCATGGAAAATCTTGAACAAACCTATGCTTTAGACATTCTCGCCGTGATTTTAGGACAAGGGAAAGTATCTCGTCTATTTAGGGAATTGCGGGAAGAAAAAGGTCTGGTTAATCAGATCTCCGTCAGCAACATGACTCAAACCCATCAAGGGGTATTTTATATCTCTGCTACCTTGCCAACGGAAAATATTGCGGAGGTAGAACAGGCGATCGCCCAACAAATTAGAACCATTCAAACCGAACCCATTGCCACCAAAGATATTGACCGAATTCGTACCCAAGTAGCCAATCGATTTATCTTTGCTAATGAACGTCCCAGCGATCGCGCTAATCTTTATGGTTACTATTATTCTCAACTACAAGACCTCGCCCCTGCTTTAAATTACCCTCAACATATCCAAGCTGTATCGGCTCAAGACTTACAAACCGCAGCCCAGCAATATCTTAATCCTGATGCCTACGGCGTGGTAATTATGAAACCCCTCGGTAACTGATTGAAGCTTATGGCTTATAGCTGAGGCAAAGCCTCCTTACTGTTTTGGGTCGAAAGCATCCCTGAGTCCATCGCCAATGTAGTTAATACTCAGCACTGTTAAAAAGATCGCCAGCCCAGGAAAAATCGCCATATGGGGGGAAGATTCCAGGTAGTCTTTGGCATCAAATAACATTCTTCCCCAAGTGGGAACATCGGGCGGAAAACCTAACCCCAGAAAACTAAGGGTAGATTCGGTAATAATGGCATTCCCTACTGATAGGGTAGCTGCCACAATGATTACACTTAAAACGTTGGGGAATAAATGAATCCAAATTAATCTAATTGGTTTAGCGCCAATGGCTCTAGCTGCGCTAACAAATTCCATTTCTCTCAGTTTCAAGAAATTTGCCCTGACTAACCTGGCGACGGACATCCAATTCAAACCGCCAATTAACAGCACAATTAAGATAAATACTCCCAATTCTGCTCCCACTAGCTGCTTCATCGACTCGCGGAATAAATACACAATCAGCAGTAATAAAGGCAATTGAGGTAAGGCTAGGAACAAGTCGGTGATACGCATCAAAATCCCGTCTACAACACCGCCATAAAAACCAGCGATCGCTCCTACCAATGTCCCCAAAAATATCGCTACCGCCATCGAAGCCACACCAACAGTTAAAGAAACTCGTCCCCCCTGCAAAATACGAGCTAATTGATCTTGTCCTAGAGAATCAGTGCCGAAAGGATGTTCCCCGCTAGGAGGCGCAGCCGATGCCAAAAAGTCGATCTTATCGATGGGAGTTCCATAGAACCAAGGGGCAAAAACCACAGCGAAAGTAATAATTAACACCACAACCAAGCCTAAAACCGCAGGGCGATCGCGCTTAAACTTGCGCCAACTATCTAATCCGATGTTATACTTGTACATAAATGGGTACATAAATATGGAAATAGTAAACTATACAGAAGCCAGGAAAAACTTGAAAACCATTTTAGACAGGGTAGCAGACGACGAGAACTGCACGATTATCTTTAGGCGAGATGCGGAAGATGCCGTGATTATGTCCAAAAGTCACTATGACAGCTTGATGGAAACATTGTACTTGCTGCGATCGCCTAAAAATGCTCAACGCTTAAACGAATCAATTGCAGCCCTTAGAGCAGGACAAATAGAAGAACACGATCTGATTGATGAGGTTGCGTCTTCAGATTTAACATCCGAAGCTTGTGACAACTGTGCGTAGGTTAGCTTGGGACAAAAATGGTTGGGAAGACTACTTATATTGGCAGACTCAGGATAAAAAAACTCTCAAAAGAATTAATCGCTTGATACAAAACATTTTGCTAGATCCATTTGCGGGAATAGGAAAGCCTGAACCTCTAAGAGAAAATCTATCAGGTTTATGGTCGCGGCGAATCCATGAAACTAATCGATTAGTTTATTCAGTCGAGGAGCAACAGATAACTGTTATTTCTTGCAGGTATCACTATTAGCGATCGCTGCCAAGGCAATTAAGTAGGTGGGTCAAATTAATTAGAAGATGGTTTAGTAGGGAATTAGGGAATTGGGGAATTAGGGGCGTTGCTCAATCGTAATGCTGTAAGGCAGTTTTTGATCGCTTCAAAAATAGACTTTCTATTTAAAAAGCTTAGAGCTTATAGCTTATAGCTAAGATACGAGGTCTAATATTTAACCCTCGGATCGAGTACAGCATAGACCACATCAGCGATTAAGTTAAACAGCACGATTAAAATCGCGTAAATAAAAGTAATTGCCATGACAACGGGAGTGTCACTACGATAGATCGAATCAATTAATAATGCTCCAATACCAGGAACGCGAAACACTTGCTCGGTGACTAATGCTCCCGTGAAAATCGCAGGAATATCCAAAGCGATTAAGGTGACTACAGGAATTAGAGCATTCCGCAACACATGATTTTTGATGACGGCAAACTGACTCAAGCCCTTAGACAAGGCTGTGGTGACATATTCCTGGGGCAATTCATCCAAGACTGCCGAACGAATAAAGCGCATCAAGATGGCGGAGTGATATAGAGCCAAAACCGATATAGGCATAATCGACTGTCTGATTTGTTCCAGAAAGCTTTGCCAGTCGGTGATCTGAAGGGTGCTGTTAAAAATGAAGGGAAACCAGCCCAACTGCACGCTAAAAATAATAATAAACAGTAAGCCTGTAAAAAAAGGTGGAATGGAAAAACCTAAAAAAGCGATCGTGGTAATGATCTGATCCGTAGCTGAATAGCGTTTAACCGCCGAAATAATTCCCAAAGGAAAAGCGATTAATAGTCCCAGGATATAAGCAGTGCCGACAATGAGCAAGGTTGTGGGTAAACGTTGCCATAACAGTTCTGCCACAGGGCTTCTGCTGTTGAAGGAATAACCCATATCTCCTCGAATAAAGGAGCCAAA
>JBEANW010000020.1:0-4659 GCA_041165225.1 Cyanobacteriota bacterium
TAGCCAACTCCGAACTCCGAACTCCGAACTCCGAACTCCGAACTCCGAACTCCGAACTCCGAACTCCTAATTCCGAACTCTAGATTCACACACCTGGCGATCGCTTTTGGTTAAGTGAGGATTAGTTTTAAGATAATCATGAATCCAATTGCAGCCATATTCAAAATAGTTAATCTTCGCCAAACGCTGGAGATTCCAAACAATAACTCGCTGGTCATCCCCAGCCGAAACGAGGAATTTACTATCAGCACTGAAGTCTACTGACCAAACGTTAGAGGTGTGTAATTCTAAACCTAGTAATTCTTTGCCGTTGAGATCCCAAAGTCGCACGGTTTGATCAGCCCCAGCGGAAGCAATCATTTGACCACTCGGACTAAAGCTAACTTGATTAACTTCACTTTCATGTCCTAAAAATGTTTTTAGCTCATTGCCTTGAGCATCCCAGAGCTTGATCGTGCCATCCCAAGAGCCAGTTACCCACATTTTACTATCAGGACTAGAAGCAAGACCGTAGACGACATCTCGGTGTCCCCGAAGAGTCTTAATGGTAGTTGTCTCCTCTTTCCAACTCCAGAGTTTTACCGTACTGTCCCTGGAGGCACTAGCGAGGGTTTGACCATCTTGGCTAAAACTTAATTCAAGAATTGCCCCTTGGTGTCCTGAAAAGGCTTTAATTAATTCTCCCTGAAGATTCCAAATTTTAATCTCGCTACTATCGCTAGCGGTAGCCAGATATTTGCCATCGGGACTATAGGCAACTGCAAAGACGGCTGAATTATGAGCCTGAAAACTTCGTATGATCTTCCCCTGAAGATTCCAAATTTTGACAGTACGGTCATCAGCACCAGAAGCTAGGAATTTGCTACTGGGGTGAAAAGCAACATCATTAATATGATCCTGATGTCCCCGCAAGGTTCTGAGCAATTTTCCTGTAGTCGTCCAAAGTCTGACGCTGGAATCGCGACTAGCAGAAGCAACCATTTGACTATCTGGACTAGAATCTACTGCCCATACTCCATCAGTATGACCTTCTAGGGTTCTCAGTAAATTATTCTTTGGTTGCCAGAGGATAATTGCTCGATCAAAACCACCAGAGGCGAGTATCTTGCCATCTCCTCCAATCCCCAGACTAGTAACGCGGTCTTTATGTCCCTTGAGGGTGGTAATCAAATCTCCTGTCAGACTCCAAAGTCTCACGGTTTTATCATCAGAGGTGGAAACAATTTCCCCAGTTTCGTGGTTATAGGCGACGGAGGTTACACGATCTTCATGACCCACTAGGGTTTTGATGATTTTTGGCTGGGTTGGCTGCCTTAGATCCCAAATAATTAGGGTTTTGTCTTGAGAGGCGCTAACCAGAGTTTGCTTATTTCCCGCAAAACTAACATCATTGACCGCATCAGTATGTCCTGCAAGAGTTGTGATTAGGACTGGCTTTTTTTGCTTGATGGAAGCTGGAATATCCCACAGCTTAATCGTTTTGTCCCAACTAGCAGAAGCGAGGATTTTGCCATCTTGACTAAAGCTAATCCCCGCAACGCGATCGCTATGACCTGTAAGGGTAGTAATTAATTTGCCTTGAGGAGTCCAAAGTTTAATCGTTTTGTCCCAACTGGCAGAAGCGATCAACTGATCATGGGGAGCATATTGGACATGCCAAACTCGATCTTGATGCCCTGTTAAAGTTTTGAGGAGTTTACCTTGGATATCCCAGATTTTTAGGCTGTGATCCAGGCTGGCAGTGACAATTCTACTTTGATCTTGATTAAAAACTGCTTCTCCAACCCCTGCTTTATGCCCCTTAAAAGTTCTCAGAAGAGTACCATCTCGTTGCCAGAGTTTAGCAGTGTGGTCTTCACTGGTGGAGAGAATATATTCTTGGTTTGGACTAAAGTTAATCGACCAGATGGGGCCAGTATGTCCAGAAAGACGGTTTACTTCTTGAGTACCATAGACTGCACGACGCAGATTGCGCTCTACCTTAGTCTTTAATTCAGGTTCGATTCCCTCAAGTTGATCCATTTCTGCTTTGGCTGCTAGAGCCTTGGTTAGGGCTGCTAATCGTTGTTCCGAAGCGTATAAAGCCTCAGAAGAAGTGGCGATCGCATCAATTACACTCACCAGGGTTTGACGCTGACTTTTAGCAATGCGCTGTTCGCTCAAAATTACTTTTTTGTATTGTCGGCGGGCAACTAAACCCAGGGAGGAAGCAAATATTAGGGCGACGCTAAGGGCTGCAATCAACATTTTTTGTCGGCGATCATTGCGTTTTTGTGCTTCCAATCGAGCTTCAATTTCTTTAAGCCTTGCTGCTTCTAATTGTTGTCGATCTACTTGTTGTGACAACTCTTGGCTAGCGGCTAAATAACGATAATCCAGCTCGCTGAGAATTTTTGACCGCGCCCAGATCTGAGCATCCCGCAGGGCTTGTCCTTGGAGCAGTCTTGACTGGTCAAGGTAATTAGATTTAACCCATTTATTCAGGGGATCGTAATAGGGGCGCAAACGATCTAGTTGGCGGTCGATCCAAGTCAGATTAAATACCCCTCGATAGATGGGATTACGCACCACTAAAGTAGCATCATCTTTGACTACCAATCCTGACAGCAAAAGACTCATTTGTTCCTGGGTATTGTCGATCGCGATCGCTCCTTCTAGCCAAATACGGCGATACATCCCCAATAATTTGCCCGATATTGTTTCATTTTGTAATAGGCGATCGCTAATAGTTTTGAGATGCTCTGGCTCGTCTTGAGATTCCCAGTGGTCAATAATTTTTTCCTGGACTAATCTGGCTAACCATTGGGCTTCTACCCCTGGAGCAATGATGTTTTCTTGATTCTGAGCAATATAGTTGCGGACTAGATGACAAATTTTTTGGGTTAGAAAAGGCTGTCCTCCAGTCCAAATAATAATTTCTTGTACCAAGGCTTCAGATTGATTCACCAGGGGCGATAATCCTTGAGCAAGGGACATTACTTCAGGAAACTGTAATCCCCCCAGAGCGATCGCTGTCCCAATATTAAAGGGAGTGCGTTTTTGATCGCTAATTAGATCATTGGGGGTAGCCACCCCAAATAAGCCAAAAGTGAGGCGGTTAAATTCAGGATTTTCGGCGCGAGTATTATAAAAATAGCGAATTAAGGCAAAAAAATCGTCTGTGGAGAAATTTAAACTGAGAACACTATCGATTTCATCAATGAAAATAAAAACTTTCTCGGTTTTCAAGGAAGATAAAATGACATCGCTGACAAAGTAGCATAATTGTTGCACGGAAGACAATTCAGCATTTTCCTGCCACCAACTTTTAAAATTAACCTTCCCCAACAAGTTAAATCCACGCCATAGCTCGGCGGCGATACTTTTGTACCATTGAGCAGAGGAAATATCTCTGCTACCAATATTGGTCATGTCTAGAGAGACACAATGCATCCCAGCCTCTTCTAAACGTTTTTTAGCCTGCACTCGCAAACTAGATTTTCCCATCTGGCGACAGTTAAACACGTAACAAAATTCGCCTCTAAGTAATGCTTGGAATAACTCTTCATCTGCTGCTCTGGCTATATAACAAGAGGCATTAATACTTAAACTTCCGCCAATTTGATACTGATAACTATTCATTTTCTCCCTTACCCTTTTCCCTTTTCCCTTCTCCCTCACAAGGGACAGGACTATACTAGACAAGTTTCAATTCAACTAAAACTTTAAAATAAGTCGATGACCATCTTACAAAGTCAAGAAAGACAAGTCTTTTCTTCAGGTATTTTACGAGTAGTTGGCTATGGTTTGCTGTTGATGGCGCTAGTCGATCTTGTATTTTTGCTGATTCCTCCCCAGTTGATGAATCCCCTGTGGGAATTTCAGACCATCGGCGCAATAATTGAGAGAATTCCTGTTAGTTTACTGGGGATGGTGTTGATTTTCTATGGAGAAAGAAGCGATCGCGCCCCTATTGAGACGATCATTCTCAAGGTTTTGTCTTGGGCTTCTTTGTTCGTGGCAGTTATTTTAATGCTGGCGATTCCCTTAAACATTAGCAATAGTTTTCGGATTTATAATCAACATAATGCTACGGCTAATACTCAGTTTGTAGCACAAAAAGAGCAGATTCAGCAGTTTAAGGAACAGTTGACCGCCGCTAATTCTAAAGATGAGATTAGAGTAATCCTCGAACAGCAAGCAAAACAAGAAGTAAATATTCCCGACTCCGTAAATACCCAGAAACTAAAAACCGATATTCTCACTAACTTACAAAAGAATCAAGACGGCATCACAAGCCAAGCAGAGGCATTCCGAGGACAAAAACGATCCCTACTACTAAAGCAGTGTCTAAAGTGGGATCTTGGGGCTTTAATTGCTTCGACTCTGTTGTTTATGATTTGGAAAAGCACAGGATGGGCAAGATTAATGGTGGTCAGGAATGATGACTGATTAACCTCAGTTAAATCTTGGTTTAAAGTCTCGGACTAAAACAAACTGGTAAAAGCACTGAAGCGATTATACGGAAAGAAAATTAGTATAAGTGGGCGAAATCCTCTGATTTTTTTTACCAGTTTTTTTAAACCTTTAACTTTAACCAAGGTCCTGTAAATCTCATGTTCCATCTTGAGACTTACAGGATAAATTAGACATGAGTAAAGAAAATATCAGACTTCAAAC
>JBEANW010000021.1:0-2999 GCA_041165225.1 Cyanobacteriota bacterium
AACGATGCGATCTCACTTTTTAATGATTTTCCCAATCCTAACAATTCAATGGGTACGTAACATCAGTTACTATAAAGAACAGTTATCATGAGATACTAAAGATATAAGACAACTTGAAAACTCAAATGCCTCAAATCCCATATGTATTCTTAGACTTTAAGAGCTAAAGGCTAAGAGCTGGGGCGAAGCCCCTTTACAACAAAGGATAATTGGTGGTTTTTGGGCAACTTCAATTCGGGAAGATCGAGATTTATGAATAAGATTGTACGTTCATTATTACTAAAAGCACCTAAAGTTTATAGTTTTATCCACAATATTAAGAACAATTATTTTCTGAGTTTTTATCTAAATAAAACTCATGAACCTGACTTTGATGCCTTTAGGTTGATTTGTGAAGATCGTCCTCAACTTTTCCTGGATATTGGGGCAAATGTAGGGATGTCTGCATTGTCTTTCTTTACTTTAAAGCCAAACGCTCAAGTGATTTCCTTTGAGCCAAATTTTATTAACTATCCTTATCTAGATCGGCTAGCAAAGAAATTTGAAAATTTTCAATACCTGAAATTCGGATTGGGTGATCAACCTGGAATAATTGATTTTTACTATCCTATCTACAATGGAAAGGAAATGACTGCTTTGGGTTCCTGTGACTATCAAAAGGCTCAAGGCTGGTTGAATAAGGAGACTATCTACTTTTTTGATGCTGATAAATTAGAAGTTAAAAAAATTACTATTGATGTTAAAACTCTTGATAGTTTTAAATTACAGCCAGAATTCATCAAAATAGACGTAGAAGGATTTGAATACCAAGTCTTGCTAGGTTCTCAAGCAACTATTAAAAATAATCGTCCGATTCTCTTAATTGAAGGAGTGGCGAAAGGAGACAACGTTCACCAGCTATTACAAGATTGGGGATATGACATTTATCAATTTTTTAACCACAAATTCTATTTAGATCAGTTTGATTGTACTAACAATTTCTTTGTTCCTAGGGAAAAAACTGCAATAATTCAACCTTACTTGGCAAATTAAATTCTGATTAATTCAAATATTAAATCAATTATAGAACATACTAGATTGTCAGCATTGCTTAACATTTTTGTATCTTTAGATTATGTCTGGAGATGCTTTTCGTATTACGATAATTTAGGTCTGATAGAGTCTTATATATCTATCCGCTCAATTTTGGCTAGGATACAGGTATGGCAGAAGCAAAAATTGAATTTGATCGCGATCGCGCTACTCAATACGACCTCGATATTCGCCAAGCAATTCCAGGTTATGAATCACTACATGGTATGGCGCAGAGTTTATTACAGACTAGCCTAAAGGCATCGGCACAATTGTTGATTGTTAGTTCAGGTACGGGAATGGAGTTAGTGAATTACTCGAAGGTAAATCCAGCCTGTTCATTAACGGGGGTTGAGCCTTCTCTAGAGATGATGGCGATCGCTAAATTTGTAACCGAAGGCAGAATTAATGAACTATATAGAGGCTGATGGGTTTAATCAAGTCACCAGATTTTACAATGCTTTCTTATTTGGCGGTTAGATTGCCCAATACACTGGTTGCTAGTGGCTAACCCCAGTCCCCCAATCCCCCAAATCCCCAAATCCCCAAATCCCCAATCCCTAACTTCTATGACTGAACCAATTCGCATTTTGATGTGCGCTCCCGATCACTATGATGTGGACTATGTAATTAATCCTTGGATGGAAGGCAATATTCACAAGTCTTCCCCTGAAATGGCGGTAGAACAGTGGTCAAAACTAAATTTTGTCCTGAAGGAGATTGCCCAGGTAGATCTAGTCCAGGGACAGCAGGGAGTTCCTGATATGGTATTCACTGCCAATGCAGGTTTAGTTTTAGGAGATAATGCGGTTCTGAGTCGCTTCTATCATCCCGAACGTCAGGGAGAAGAACCCTATTTTAAACAGTGGTTTGAAGACAATGGTTTTAACGTTTTTGAACTCCCCCAAGACTTGCCTTTTGAAGGGGCAGGAGATGCCTTATTAGACCGCGAAGGACGTTGGTTATGGGCGGGCTATGGTTTTCGTTCTGAGTTAGATTCCCATCCGTGTTTGGCTAAGTGGCTGGATATTGAGGTGCTATCCCTACGCTTAATCGACGATCGCTTTTATCATTTAGACACCTGTTTCTGTCCCCTCTCAGGAGGTTATCTACTCTACTATCCTGGGGCATTTGACTCCTATTCCAACCATATTATTGAAGGGCGTGTCCCAGCCGAGAAGCGAATTGCGATCGCCGAAGCCGATGCCGTTAACTTTGCCTGTAATTCGGTCAATGTCGCTCAGTCCGTGGTGATGAATAAGGCGAGTGATGGTCTGAAGCAGCGTTTAGCAGATGCTGGTTTTGCAGTGATTGAGACTCCCTTAACTGAATTCCTCAAAGCTGGAGGGGCAGCTAAATGTCTCACCTTGAGAATTAATGAACCTGTATTACCAGATGTTCATGGCAGTACCCCCGTAGAAAGTCGGGTGTTGCATATGGAAGGACATCTTTTAGACGCGGGAATCATGAATCGTTCTCTAGATCTAGTAGTAGACAATGGCGGTAGCTTTAAAGTTTTAAACTTTAACTTAGGTATCGAACGAAAAAGCACCTCTAGTGCCGATGTGCGGGTATCTGCCCCTGACCATGAAGTGATGGAAAAGATCATGAGTCAGCTAATTGAACTGGGCGCTGTGATGCCCAACGAAGAGGTGAGTAATGCCATCCTTGAAACCTGCGACCTCGATGGAGTTGCCCCTGATGATTTTTATGTAAGCAATATCTATCCCACGGAAGTCAAAATCAATGACCAGTGGATTCGGGTTCAAAAGCAACGGATGGATGGGGCAATTGTCATTCGTGATGACAATAGTAATGGTGTGACGGCGGAATGTCGCATTTTACGAGATTTAATCCAGGGCGATCGCATTGTGGTTGGGGTAGAAGGGATTCGTACTGTCCGTAAAAAGTCCAATCGAGAACTTAAA
>JBEANW010000022.1:0-9397 GCA_041165225.1 Cyanobacteriota bacterium
GATCATTTCTAGTCAGGGCGATCGCCTTGTATTTGAGCAGGTAAATGTGGTCGATCTCTGGGTAATTAAACAGAAATTCACTGTCGAGATCGAAGCAATTAAAACTAAACCCCATAAAATAGATTTTAGAATTGTTGATGGTGATTTAAAGAAACTGGTGGGTAGATGGCAAATCAAGGAAACATCCCCAGGCAAAATTCTAGTGAGTCATGCCGTAGAAGTTGAACCTGGTGCTAAGACAGAGAAGTCGCTTTTTTATGGTGTTTATGAAAGTTCTTTAGAAGAAACTTTAAAAGCGATCGCCTTAGAAATTACGAAGCGTTCTCAGGTTTAGTTGTCGCCAGTTCAGCAACCTGAGTTCGGGTTATTCACTTCTGACAGTTGTCAATAATAATAAAACTGCACATAAGGCAAATACACTACCACAAATAAAAGTTGCTCTCGAACCAACCACCTCCCAGAGAGTTCCAGCAATTAAGCTGGCTGGTAAAAGAGCAATCCCGATCGCCAAGTTAATGGCACCAAAAGCCGTCCCCCTAACATTAGCTGGTACTCGATCTGCTACTAAAGCCGACAAAATACCTTGGCTCATCCCCTGATGGAGTCCATATAAACCAAATAGTAGCCAAATTTGCCACCCATGATTGGCAAAGGCAAAACCCAGATAGGTTAAAACATATAACAATAATCCATTAACTAATAAGCCAAGGCGGCCAATGCGATCGGAGAGTAAACCTACAGGATAGGCACTGAGGGAGTAGGCGAGATTCATCGCCACTAAAGTTAGGGGGATCAGATTGGGGGCAATTCCAACCTCCTCGGCTCGCAGCATTAAAAAAGCATCGCTGGAATTGCCCAAATTAAATAGCAACGCCACCATTACTAGGGACCAATAGCTTTTACCCAAGCTGCGTAAAGATGACCACTTTAAAGGATTCTGGCGGGGTTGACTGACCTCCGCTTTCGGTTCTTTTATGCCCTTTGCCAAGAGAGCTACAGCTAAAATTCCAGGGGGGACAGCCAACCAAAACACCAGGCGAAAATTTTGCCCAGAGACAGACATCAAGGCAAATGCAGCTAGAGGTCCTAAAAATGCGCCAATAGTATCAAGGGATTGACGTAGACCATAGGCAGCACCACGATTGGCTGCATCCGTAACATCTGCCACCAAAGCATCACGGGGAGCAACTCGAATTCCTTTTCCTAGGCGATCGCCAAAACGAGCGATTAAAACCCAAGTGGGATTAACTGCCAGGGCAAATAAAGGCTTGACTAGAGTCGATAATCCATAACCAGCGATCGCTAACTGTTTACGTTGTCCCAGATAATCACTCAAAGCACCAGAAAAGACTTTTAAAACCGAAGCTGTGGATTCAGCAATCCCTTCAATTGAACCCACAGTGACGATGCTTGCCCCTAAAGAGGAAACTAAAAACAGAGGCAGTACCGAATGAATCATCTCCGTACTGATGTCTGTTAGTAGACTGACAAACCCTAAAATCCAAACACTAGCAGGAATACTCGGCAAAATTTTGGATTTCACAAGTTTTTTTAAGTTGTTAGTCGTTAGTTCATAGTTTTTGGACAATTACCAACGCCGACTCAGATTATACCTCTTATACTTCAGGAGCGGGTTCAACGTAAAAAGCAATCCCGTCTGCACCACCTTGGGATTCAAAATCAGAGGATTCGAGCAAAGAATCTCGTTCTGAGGCGGAAACAGTGTAGAAGTGGGTATCTAATTCGGTATTATACAAACGATACACAGGAATAGTTCCCTCTTCTTGGGTGTCAAAACTATAATAGGCAGTTCCTTCCAAGACATAGTTGTCTAAATTTTCAGTGACGGCAGCTTTTTCCTCATCATCTGCTGTATAAAAATAAGTGTCAGTGTCGGTATTCAAAAAGCGAGATACGGGACTAATACCACTCTCGGGATCTCCTTCTGAGGGTGGTTCTGCCCCCACAAAAGAAACTCCTGTCAGTTCATAATCTGAGGAAGTATCCAAAAATGTATCCCGTTCGGTTTCATCGGTGGTATAAAACTGAGATTGATTTTCTGTTTCCAGAAGAAAAACAGGCTCGACCTCTGTATTGGCATTAGAGTTGTCATTACCTGCTGTCTCGGTGGAATCTTCCTCCTGAGAGACAAATTTTTTCGTCCCTAAATTAAAGTCTCCATCATCAAAACGAAGAAACTCGACATTGGTTAAACTATCCGAATCTGATTCATCTGCGACGGTGATAGCATCATCCCCAAAAGTAATTTCGTAGTCTGCTCTGTCTCCTGAGAAAACCGCAACATCTTGATTTCCTTCACCTCCATCCAGCTTGTCGCTGCCACCTCCGCCAAAAAAGGTATCGTTATCTGAGTCGCCACTTAGTTCATCATCTCCCAAACCACCAACTAGAGCATCGTTCCCTTCGCCGCCACTGGCAACACTGCCGACGGTAGCAGCAGCGATATCAATCACATCGTCACCCGAACCTGATGCCACATTGAATTGTTCGATCGCTTCTAGCTCTGTACCGTCTAAGACACCTCCAGTAGTTAAACTGGCTTTTTTAAATTCGTTATAAGTTAAGGTAAAGTCTGCCGATTCCCCAGAAAAATCCAGCTCCAGGCGATCATTGCCACCCCCTCCGTTAACGGTTTTTGACCCCTCTCCAAAGGTAATTACGTCATTCCCACTTTCTCCATTCAGGATGTCGTTACCGATGCCACCATCAATGGTGTCATTTTTCTCTCCACCAATGACGGTATCGTCTCCCGAACTACTATCCAGCTTGTCATTCCCATTACTGCCAATGATATAGTCCTTGCCAGTTCCTGTGTTGATGATGCTACCAATAGAAGCCCCAGAGATATTAATATTGTCGTCTCCGCCACCAGAGCTAACATTTACCTGTTCTACTCCTTCAATTCTCGTCCCACTAAGAATACCGTCACTAGTAACACCGCCATCAGTGCTGTTATATACCAGGGTGAAATCCGCCGACTCCTCGGAGAAATTGAGAGCTACAAGATCATCTCCTTCCTCTCCATCAACCAATTTTGCCCCCATCTCAAAAGTGATCTGATCATTTCCACCTCCCCCTAATAAAGTGTCATCTCCCGAACCACCTTCGAGGGTATCGTTCCCCGCAGTTCCTTGCAGATTGTCATTTTCAGATGTTCCGTTAATCAACATAGCTTTACCTAATAATCTCTAGATCTGGTTAATTTTATATGTAGCGTGTTTCATTTATACCTTCATTGTATTTATTTTCGCATCATATCGCTTAATTTATTCGATCTTGCTAATTATTTTTGATGCTGCTTCAACAACCAAAGCTTCAGCGATATCTGTGTAGTGTTCGTTATCTACAAAGCTTATCCTTTAGGACTCGTGAACTTGACAAGCCAGATTAAAAGCTTCGGTATCATCGAGAGATAAATGGGCAAATTGATAGCTGTCTTGACATTTAACTAAGCGGACTAAAGTCGGATAAAAATTTAGGCGATCGCCATTTTTAGGCGTATTAAAAACTATTTCTCCTGTAACTGCTTTGGTCACAGAAAAGTCTTTTGCTTTTAGCTGTTCAATTGTCCCTTGGCGATTTGGTTTTTCTTGTCGATTGATTGCCTCAATCATGGCTAAAGTAGCGTCATAAGCCATAGCTGTACCGCCATTAACCCGACTACCCCATAACTGTTCAGTTTGCTGATTGAATTCACTCTCTGGATTTTCTGTAGGATGCCAAAAAGTAGATACGATTAAATTTAAGGGATTAGTTGTTTGTATCTGTTGGACTTTAGAATTTACTAAAGCTAATGGATTGCCGCCAAGCATCAAATGCTTACCGTTATCTTGTTGCAGTATATCTATTGCTTGAGCCAGGGAATTAGTTTCTAGACCATCAGGAAGCAAGATGCAGATATTCACTCCTAGCTGATCTAATTGTTTGAGAGCTGAGGCGATCGAAAAGTCCTGCTCGTTGGCAATATCGAATTCTTTGATGATCTTGATATTTAGATGAGCCAAGTTTTTAACCTGGGTTTCCAACTCTATCTTGAAACGGTTGCTGTATTCGCTATTGGGATTATAAAAAATGGCAATTTTTTTATCTTGATAATTATTTTGCTCAATATATTTCAATAAAGCGGATGCTTCTTCCTCACTGTTGTAAACTACGCGAAAAAAGTTACTTTTAGGATTGTTCGTGAATTCTTTACTGGTAGAACCATAGGAAATTTGAGCTAAATCTTTTTTTTGATAAATATCAACAGTATCCAGAGTGATGCTACTAGTATAATGACCAATTATTCCCAGAACTGGTTTATTGTCAGCAATTTGTTTGGCAATCTGTTGTGCTTGTGCTTTGTGATTACCATCATCGGCAATAACAACTTTTAATCCTTTGTTATTGTTCTCACTAATTTGACGATAGCTTAAAAAATCATATTGAGATAATTGCTGTTTTATTTTGGGATTAGTACTAGATAAGCCTAAATTTACTTCCGTTTGTGCTTGAGCCACACCTCTTAAAAAATCTTGAGCTACACCAGAACTTTTAATAGTTTTATTTTGACCAGAATTAAGGGGAACTGCCAAGGCGATCGTGTAATAATCTGAATTATTAGCCTCAAGCCAAGCATTATTTAAATAGATTAAACTTTCTGCATCTGGACGTTCTTCTTGCCAAGACTCTTGAAAATAGTTGAAAGCCTCAAGATATTCTTGCTGTTGAAATTTTCCAGTTGCTCGATTTCTAATTGCTCCTTTCGATAGAGGGTCTAGAATTTCTTCACCACAGCTAAGGTGATCATTTAAGTCACTTAGGGAACATATATCACTTTGAGGGTGAGTAAAATAAAATAGGATTACCGCCAATAAACTCGTAATAATTGCTGTGAGCAAAAATTGAGTTGTTTTTCTATAGTTAGTAGCAATATATTTAATATATTTGAGGCAAGACTGGATAATACTTGGGATTGAATTGTCAGGTTCAGGATCTAAATCTGCTAAAACTTCTGTAATAGTTTCATAGCGATCTCGAAAGGAATACCTGATCATTTTGGCGATAATTGCTTTTAGTTTCAGGCTAATTCCTGGTGCATATTCTTGCCAAATATAATTATATTGATCATCTATCGCTGGAGCAGTTTCAGGATTACAGATGGCATTGATGGAAAACCCTGTGACCCCTTGCATAATCATCATCCCTAAAGCATAGATATCACTGTTTGCTCTGGGATACCCACTCAACTGTTCAGGGGGACTATATCCCATTGCTTGAATTATTCTCGTTCTGGTAATTCCTGAAGAGCTAGTATATTCTGTAGCAATTTCTGTAACTGCACCAAAATCAATTAGGAATAATTTTTGATCCCTCTCACGACGAATAATATTAGCGGGTTTGATATCTCGATGAATGATATTATGACCATGAACAAATTGCAGTATTGCTAATATTTCTCGCAGCATACTAACTGCTAATTCTTCGTTAATTGGCTCCCCTGGACGAATTTCTCGGCTAAGATCGTGTCCATCTATATATTCCTGAACAATGTAATGATAATTACCTTCGTCAAAACTATCATAAAACTGGGGAATACAAGGATGATTTAGCCCTTGAAGCACTACAGCTTCATTTCTCAACCAGTCAAGATAATCAGGATCTCTTGTTCCTTCATCACAATCGTTTGTCTGACTAATCGTGATCTGTTTAAGAACAACAACATGGGATAATTGTTGGTTGTCAGATGCTGTGTACGTAATACCAAATCCACCACGACCTAATTTATTGATCGCTTCATATCGTCCATTAACGATATCTCCTGGATTAAGACACATACGATTAATCAAATAAACACCATTACACCAAAAGGTCATTTTAGTGCTTATTACACAGTACGCTTAAACTACAGCCAGATCATTTAAGATTTCTGTGGCTGATTGATAGCGATCGCCAAAATGATAGCAAATAGCGCGATCGAGAATATCGGCAAAATGATTGTTTACTTCAACGTGATTTCGCCAAATCACGCTACCTGTTTGACGATTAATTTTCAGCTTACGAGGATGAATACCTGTTAGAGCATGAATAATAATCATCCCTACGGCATAAATATCACTGGTAAAACTAGCCATGCCAATAAGTTGCTCGGCTGGCATATATCCTTTTATTCCTTGAGCAATTGAGCTTTGAGAAATAGCATGATCGGCATATTTCAAATTTTTGACGGTTGCAAAATCAATTACAACCCATTTACTTCCAGATTGAATAATCGTATCGGGGTTAAGATTGCGATGAACAACATTATTACTTTGAATAAATTCCAAGACACTTAAAAGGTTCTGCAAGAGTAGTTTTGCCTCTGTTTCTTGCCAAGGTTGTGTTGCTAATAATTCAGTTAAAGCTTTGCCTGGAATATATTCATAGATCAAATTTAAATACTGACTATCCTCAAAGTAAGCTAGCAATTGAGGAATTTGGAGGTGTTTACCCAGCTCGGATAATACTTGTGCTTCTCGTTGAAATTGTTCTCTAATTTTTGCTGTTTGATGACGACGCTGAATTAATAAACAAGGTTTATTGCCTAAATGCAAATCCACTGCTCTAAAATGTCTTTCTCCAGAATGCCGATCAAACAAATGTTCTTCAATTTCATAGCGATCGAGTAAAATTTTTTCTTCCAGATCATCAGGAAGATCGAAAAATTCCAGACTTTCTCCTTCTACCTTGTCAACTAATTTATTGATCAAGTGCCAAAGTTTTTTCTTGCTTACTTTAAAATCATCTTGAATTAAAAAAGATTTTGTAATAGTTGTATTTAATTTATTCCATAGATCAAAAGCCAAATTACGAGATATATAGCCTACATCATAATATTGTAAAGCAGACTCAGTTTGCTGCATTGCCTGATAAGTTAATTTGCTTAAAGAACCACGAATAATTGCCTGTTCAATCTCGCTCAAATCACTACCATTATGCTGGGAAACAAAATCCTTGATAATTTTCAAGCCGTTGGTAATATCTTGATGGCTAATAGATAAGTACATAGTGGATAAGTGAGTAGTTGTGCAAAATTAATTTCCTAGTTGAGATTGGGAAAAGGAAAAAGAACAAGTTAAGTGTGTAATTAATTTTATTTGGGTATTTAGCTTTTTTGATTGAAAATAAAAAATGTTGGTAATTATAGCAAGAATAGTATTCTTGAGACATTTAGTGCTTTAGTTGATTTATATTAAACCACAAAGTCATGAATAAATTTTAGACGTATGAACAAAATGATTTTTTTATTCTAAGTTATGAACTATCTGAATTGACAATTATCAATGTGTTTTGCGTAACTAATTATAGATAGCATTGATAAATTTATGAACTCAAGAATTATGAAAAAAATAACTCCTAAAAAAATTACCTATTGGCTACTGGGAGAAACTGCGGGTAGAACTTCTATTGCTGTTTGGAAACGACTCTGGGGAATGCCTGTGGAAGCGGGAGGCAAAATAGCAGAGAAAGTAGCCCAGGAAGCGCTAATCTCCATGCAAGAATCCATCGCCGAGCTAACAAATGCGGTAGCGAAAGTTGTTGCTACCTATAACCTGGCGCAACAGCAGTATAACAATAAGCAGGAAGAGTTTCAGTTATCAGAAAGGCAGGCTCAACTGGCTCACCGCAACGGTAATGAAGAATTAGCACGACTAGCAATTACCAAAGCGATCGCCATTGAAAAAATCTTGCCTCAATTGAGCGAGCGAGTAGGAGCAGTCCAGATCACGATGAATAAAGCGAAAGCTAAACTGCAACGGGAAACTGAGAAATTAGAAGCCTATAAATTAGAACTGGCAAATCTGAAGTCTTTAACCCTTGTGAATGAGGCGATGGGAGAAATTGGGAGTATCTCTACTGCCTTGGATTTAGATGCAGCACAATCACAATTTGGGGATGCTAAAAACAGCATTGAGAAGCGGTCATTGCTAGAAGAGGCAAGAGCCGAACTGTCAGAAAATCCTTCTGTGGCTTTAGCAGATGAAATTGATGCTTTGTCACTAGAAGCTGAAATTGAAAAAAGATTTAAAAGTTTAACTAGCAATCCAGAATTATGAAGCATAAATCTAGTAAGATGCCCCCGCCAATTGTGTTTATTCTCCTGGGTATCTTGGGCGTTTTTGGTTGGTTCAAATTTAAGCCATTTAGTCCCCAAGGTGTAATCGAGGTGGTGGGTAAAGCATCACCAGGATCAACATTTACTTCACAATCTGCTTTGATCAGCCGATTTAGCTCAGGGGAAAGACTACTAATCGGTGCTAATGCCTCAGAGGGCAAGCAGCAAGGCATTGCTGCCTACGAACAACAAGATTATGCCCAAGCAGCAGAATACTTTAAACAGTCATTAGCTCAAGATCCTAATGATCCAGAGACGCTGATCTATTTCAATAATGCCCAAGTGGCAGCATTACAACCCCTGAAAATTGCGGTGGTTGTGCCAATAGGATCTAATTTAGACGTTGCTCAAGAAATGCTGCGGGGGGTAGCGCAATCCCAAACTGAATTTAATCAGCAGGGAGGTAAACTACAGGTTCAGATTATTAATGACGAAAACAATTCAGAACTGGCAAAACAGATTGCTCAAACTCTGGTGAAAAACACCGAAATTTTAGCGGTGATTGGTTCTAATGCTTCTAACGCATCTTTAGCTGCTGCACCGATCTATCAACGGGGCAAAATGGTGATGATTACCCCTACTAGCACGTCAGAGCAACTATCAAATTACGGCAACTATATCTTTCGTGCTGCACCTACTACTGATGAGATGGCAAATACCCTAGCGGAGTATGTGGTCAAAACTGCCAAACGTAAGAATGTTGCTGTCTGTGCCGATTCTCAAGCTCCTGATAACGTTACTTTCAAAGATTCTTTTATCCCTGCCTTAGTAGCCAAAGGGGGTACCCACATTAATACTCAGTGTGACCTCTCTGCGCCCGATTTTAATGCCGAAATTGCGGTAAATAATTTAATCTCTAGTGGTGCGGAAGCAGTACTGTTAGCTCCCCATATTGATCGATTAAATCGCGCCATCGACTTAGCTAAAGCAAATAACTGGAAAATGGAATTATTAGGCACTTTTTCTCTTGATACAGCTAAAATAACCCAGTCAGGACAAGGTGACCTCAACGGAGTTGTCTTACCTGTACCGTTCCACTATCAACAAGACTCTGCCCAAAATTTTACTGCTCAGGCTATAAAAATCTGGGGTTCAGACGTAAACTTAACTTGGCGCACCGCGACATCCTATGATGCCACTAAAGCGATCGCCTTAGAATTAAGTCAGAACCCAACCAGAGAAGCCTTGCAGGAGAATCTCCATAATTCACAATTAACTATTGCGGGGGCAAATAGTCAGGTC
>JBEANW010000023.1:0-3107 GCA_041165225.1 Cyanobacteriota bacterium
ATTAGTCACTCCTTGAAGGAGGGCGATCGCTGTATCATTATTCCCTTCCCCCAGAATACTAATAGTCGTATTGCCAGCACTTTCCGTCAGACCAAGACTACCTTGAAAACCTGTTGCCAACCGAAGTTTATCTTCACTCCCCTTAAAGTCAGAAATCCGATCTAGACCCGAACTAGACTGAAGCATAAAGATATCTATCCCTAAACCACCCGCCAGGGTGTCATTACCTCTGCCCCCAGTAAGTACATCGTTACCGTTACTACCAGCAAGGGTGTCATTACGAATAAATAGCCCTGTATTTTTTGGTTCTTTCAGATTTAACGAATCTAAATTCGTTGGACGCTCACGTTGTTGAAAGATTAATAATCAATAATAGATCAAAGGTAATGGAGGAAACTTGCTAAACTGATCATTACATTGCGCTGTTTCTTCTCCAACGAATCAGCTATGGGATTGGAGAACACGCTAGCTTTATTAAATAAGTCTGAGGTGTAGTAACGGGAATTACGCTCCTTACTCTGGGCTTTTCTAGTCTCAATCAAGATAACTATGTCAATTATTCACGGCAGTTGGATCGTTAATGCAGGCCAAGATTATTTCTTTGTCTGGGGACAAGCTTGGCGTTCGTTGGTTAACGAAACCTTCTCTCTAAATAAGTCAGGGGATTTTATTCATCCCTTTAACTTACGCCGCTCAGAATTACTCGATCTATTTCAAAGCCATGAATTAGAGGTTGCTGAGTTATTGAATCAAAGTAGGTGGCAGAATCAGCTAGTGGGCATGCCTACTATAATTACTGGTACGGCCCAGAGCAAGAAAGTGCAGCCAGTATTTGCGGGCAACGCAGTTAAAGAGGAATCCAAATTGGATCTATATCTTTGGGAAGTCCGAGGATTTCGGCTCACGGTGGAGGAAACTATTAGTTTTTTGCAGATTCTTTCCCCCAGCGCTTTGCAAGCTAATACCGATTATTTGGCAGGGGATGTGCGTTATTGGTCGCATATATATCGTTGGGCGTTAGATCTCATCGTCAGGCAAAAGTTTTTGCCAGGAATTGAGGTGAAGAAATCTCGCAAAGTTAATTATAAAAGCGTCTGGCAGCCTTTGATTGATAGTGAAGTTGACCGAGTGCGCTTGGCAAAGTTTACCCAAGCATTGCCTGAAGCTTGTTTGGCATATTTAGATGCAGAGGAATCCCAAGCTGATACTACTGATGAAGGATTATTATTGCGATCGCTTTCTCTCCTGTTAGATGCACGGTTGCGTTCTTGGATTGATTATCATCCGAATAGTTATAAAGATATCAGTGTGGAACCCTGGTTGCGATCGCTCTCCACTTCTCCCCTCCTCGAAACCAATACCCGTGATGCTAATCGCTTAATTAGCGCTCTCTATAGCTGGACATTGCCCATTAGTGAATATGTAGTTAATCGGCAAAATGACCTGGGCTTAAATCGTTATCGAGTTTGTTTTGTCCTTGCCCCACCCCTGGAAACCAAGGAAGATCAAGAACAGCAAGACTGGTCTTTAAATTATTATCTCCAAGCTTTAGATAATCCCGATTTTATCGTTGATGCCGCCACGATTTGGCAGTGTTCGGCAGATTTTTTACAAATTGGCGATCGCACCATCGAAAACCCCCAGGAAACTCTCCTCAAAGGCTTAGGGTTAGCCACTCGCATCTATGAACTTGTCAGGGTGAGTTTAAACCGTAGTCAGCCCATTTCTTGCACTCTCGATCCGATTCAAGTATATGAATTTATTCGCGCAAAGGTTTGGCAGTTGCGGGACAATGGTTTAGGAGTCATTTTGCCTCCTGGGTTAACAAACGACAATCGAGAACAAAGACTGGGAATTAAAATGACCGCTGGTGTCTCCCAGCGAAAGGGAGAACGTTTAAGTCTCCACAGTATGCTCAAATACAAACTAGAAATTGCGATAGGCGATCGCACTGTTTCTAAAGCAGACTTTAAAAAACTCCTGGCTCAAAAGTCCCCCATTGTGGAAATCGATGGACAGTGGATTGCCCTGCAACCAGCGGATGTGAGGGCTGCCCAGGCAGTATTAGATCAGTCGAATGACCAGCTAGATCTTTCCGTGGAAGATGCCTTGCGCTTGTCTACAGGGGACACCATGACTTTGGCTAAATTGCCAGTGGTTAAGTTTGAACCCACGGGAGTTTTAGCAGGTTTATTAGATAATCTATCCGATGATAAATCCGTTGAACCTGTGAATCAGATTAAAGATTTCCAAGGAAAATTGCGTCCTTACCAGGCAAAGGGAGTAGGCTGGTTATCATTTTTAGACACTTGGGGATTAGGAGCTTGTTTAGCGGACGATATGGGTTTAGGTAAAACGATTCAGCTAATTGGCTTTCTGCTTAACCTCAAACAGCAAAAGCTCTTAACCAAACCCACCCTGTTAGTTTGCCCTACTTCCGTCATTAACAATTGGGAACGGGAGGTTAAGAAATTTGCCCCCAAATTAAAAGCCATGATTCATCATGGTCATCAAAGAGAACAAGGAAAGACTTTTGCTAAAACCGTTAAGGATAAACAGCTAGTAATTACCAGTTATTCCCTAGTACATCGCGATCAGAAAACCTTAGCAAGTATTGACTGGCAAGGAATTGTACTAGATGAAGCCCAGAATATCAAAAACCCTGTAGCAAAACAGTCTCAGGCAGTGCGGGAGATTCCCGCAGGATTTCGTATTGCTTTAACTGGTACTCCTGTCGAAAACCGCCTCACCGAATTATGGTCAATTCTTGACTTTCTCAATCCTGGCTTTTTAGGCAATCGCAACTTCTTCCAAAAAAGATTTGCTGCCCCCATCGAAAAATATGGCGATCGCGAATCCCTCAATATTCTCCGTTCTCTAACGCAACCATTTATTCTCCGTCGTTTAAAAACCGATAAAAATATCATTCAAGACTTGCCCGAAAAGCAGGAAATGAATGTGTTCTGTGGACTATCGGCAGAACAGGCAGAAATCTATCAGCAACTAGTAGATAAGTCCCTCGAAAAAATTGAAGATGCTGATGGGATCAAACGTCGTGGTTTAATTCTCACCCTGCTGCTGCGTCTCAAGCAGCTTTGCAACCATCC